>NZ_DBHKZA010000021.1:0-81883 GCF_057314935.1 Achromobacter sp. | reverse complement strand
GGGCTGCGCCACCAAGCCTGCGCCCATCCAGGACGAGTCGTTGCGCAGCATCGCCAAAGAGGCATACCTGTACGCCTACCCGATGCTCTACAACTACAAGACCATGTACGTTCAGGCGATCCATCCGGGCGGCAAGGAATACGTGGGCGGCTTCGGCAAGTTCCGCCACTATTCGCAACCCTATACGCCGGAAAACCGTGAGATCGTCACGCCGAACAACGACACCCCGTATTCCTGGGCGTGGCTGGACCTGCGCACGGAGCCGTGGGTGCTGAGCCTGCCCGCCACCCCGAAGGACCGCTACAACGTCTTCCAGATGGTGGACCTGTACACCTACAACTTCGCCTACGCCGGGGTGCGCGCCACAGGCTTTGGCGCCGGCAATTACCTGATTGCCGGGCCGCGCTGGGATGGGAGCAAACCGAAGGGCATCACCAAGGTGCTGCAGTCCGAGACGGACTTCATCGGGATCCTGGGGCGCACCAGTCTTAACGGACCCGCGGATGTGAAGAACGTGCAGGCCTTGCAGGCCAAGTACCGCTTGCGTCCGCTGAGCGAATTCCTGCGCCATCCGCCGCCTGCCGCCGCGCCCGGCGATGTGGACTGGCTGCCCTGGGACGAGCAGCGCGCAACCTCGGTGGATTTCATCGCCTACCTGAACCAGTTGCTGGCGTTCACGCAACCGCAGCCGGCGGCCGAACAGGACATGATGCGGCGTTTCGCGCTGATCGGCATCGAGCCGGGCAAGCCTTTCGATGCCGCCAAGCTGGACCCGACGACGCGCAACGCGATCGAGCAGGGCGTGGCCGACGGCAAGGCGGCGCTGCTGCAAGCCGAGAAGCAGACGCGCTCTTCCGTCGGGTTGTTCGGATCACGCGCGCAACTGGGCAACGACTATACGAAGCGGGCCGTGGCGGCCGCCATGGGCATCTATGGCAATTCTTCCGAAGAGGCGGTGTATCTCGGGTACGAGGAAGACTCGCAAGGGCGTCCGCTGGAGGGCAGCAAATCCTACGTGATCCGGTTTGAACCCGGGCAATTGCCTCCCGTCGATTTTTTCTGGTCGATGACCATGTATGACTTGCCTGGCCGCCACCTGGTCGATAATCCGATCAAGCGCTATGCGATTGGCGATCGCACCCGCGGGCTCAAGCGCGGCAAGGACGGTTCACTGACGCTGTACGTGCAGCACGCCAGCCCGGGCCAGGACAAGGAATCGAATTGGCTGCCGGCCCCGGAAGGGCGGTTCAACATCGTGGCGCGGTTCTATGGTCCGAAGCCCGCGATTCTGGACGGTACGTGGAAACTGCCCAAGGCCGATCTGGCTCCTTGAGGCACAAGGGAAGGGGAAGCGATGATGTCGAACTGCCCGCGCCGGACTGCTTGGCGCAATGCAATCACGCCATGGGTCACGCTGGCCGCGCTTGCCGCGCCGCCCGTGTCCATGGCCACCGAAGGCGCCCTGGGCCGCCAAGTCACGGGCACCAATGTGCAGCCCAACGCGGGCATCGTCTCGCCCGAACCGATCTGGGCCGTGAATTTCGCGCAGATTTATCTGGACGGCCAGATCGGCGGAAGCCGTGAAGTGCCGGTGGGCGGGCGCACGTCGCTGGGGCTGGACGGCAAGGTGGCGTTCACGCTGGCCACGGTGCTGAAAACCTGGGACACCGGGCCGGGGCGCTGGAACTTCGCGTCCAGCTTCACCTTGCCCTATGTCTGGACCAAGGTGGATTCCAAGTTGACCGGGCCGGGCGGTCGAACGGTTGGGCAAAGCGATACCGCATCGAACCTGTTCGACCTCTATTTTTCGCCCATCATCGCCGGCTACCACTTCTCCGAAACCTCGCACATGGCGCTTAGCCTGAACATCTGGGCGCCGACTGGCAAGTACAACGCGAACGACATGGCCAATCCCAGCCTGAACAACTGGACGTTCATTCCCCAGGCCGCCTACACCAAGATCTTTCCGGAATCGGGCTTCCAGTTCGATACGGTGGCCGCAGTGCAGTTCTATACCCGCAACAGCGCCACGGATTACCGCAACGCACCCGTCTTCAGCCTGGATGTGATGGGCCGCAAGACGTTCAGCAATGGCGTCAGCGCGGGCTTGATCCTGGGCACCCAGCAGCAACTGGGCAGCGACAAAGGGCCGACGGCCGACCGGCTCAACGGCTTCAAGGGGCGTGACTGGGCACTGGGTCCGATCGTGACTTACGACACGAAACTGGCGGACAAACGTTCGCTGTCGCTGAGCCTGCGGTGGGTGCCCACGATCAGCAGCACCAACCGGCTCGACAGCACCAGCACGGTCATGGGGACCGCCACGCTGGTGTTCTGATTCCGGAATCCGTTCGTCAGCGTGGGGCGGTGGGCGGCCGGGTGGTCAACTGCATACGCGGCGCCAGGGCGCTACGCCGCGCGGCGGGCAATAGCCCGCGCAGGGCGTGGCGATCGACACGCCGCTCTGGCAGCGCAACTCCGGGGCCTTGTCGCCATAAGGCACGGTGCCCTGGCAGTCGCAACTGGCCAATCCCGCGCCCGAGGGCAACTTCTTGATGAGGGGCGCAGGCGCTGCGGCAGAGGCAGCGGCATCCTCGTTGCCATCGTCGCTTTCGACGACCGCCCGCACTTTCGCCGCCGGCATGTTGCACGCCTTGGCGATGGCCTTCACCGATTTTCCTTCGTCCGACATCGCCAGTATCTTCTTGTCGCTGCAAGCGGCCTGCGCGCCGAGGGGCAACGCGCTGAACAACGCGATCAGCACAATGGCGGGAATCACTGCCCGATACAGGGTCATCGCGTCTCCAGCATCTTGATGCGGTGTTTGGGGGTACGCCGTTCGCCTGATGGCGCGGGCTTTTGCGGCCTAGCGTAGTGCCCCGATTTCCGCAGTGTCAATGCGACACGCTTAAATAATCCGGCCGACGGCGGATTAGTTTTCGCCGTCGCGCCGGATGTGCCCCAACGGCCCGGTAAGCCTGCAGGGAGCAGGAATTACCAGGGGGGCCGCCACTTATCCAGCCAATGACGGATGCGCGGCAATGGCGGCTTCGGCGCGGTGACGCGCCGCTTGCAGCGCGGCCTCGCCACGCGCAGTGCCTTCCACCGAGAAGAACGTCACGGTCTGCAGGCCGATCGTGCCCAGCACATGCTTCAGGTACGGCGTCAGGAAGTCGGGCTGGCGTGCGGCGCCATTGGAGAACTCGCCGCCGGACGAAATGGCGACATACACGGGCCGGTCCGGCAGGTTGCCGATCTTGCCTTCGGCGGTGATGCGGAAGGTGCTGCGCACGCGCACGACATGGTCGATCCAGACTTTCAGCGACGACGGCACGGTGAAGTTGTGCATCGGCGTGGCGATGACGATATGCGTTGCCGACTGCAAGGCCTGGATCAATTGGCCCGACTGCAGCAGCGCGCCGCGTCCCAGGATGTCGTCGGCCGGGTCCGCGGGCGCGCTGAGCGCCGCGGCGTAGTCCTGATCCACAGGGGGCAGGGCCGTGGCGTCGATCTCGACGACAGCGGGCGCCTGGGGGCCGGCGGCTGCGATCAGCCTGTCAATGATGCGTAGCGACAAGCGGTGGCTTTCGGAGCTGCGGCCGCGCGGGCTGCAGGTGATATGAAGAATGCTCATGCGGCAGGGGTGTCCAGAAGTTTGCTGAAACGGATGGCGCTGGTCAACAGGCCTTGGCGGAAGTAGAAGCGCTGGGCCAGGGCGTTGGACAAGCCCGTGTCCAATACGAATTTGGCGCAACCCGCGTCGCGGGCCATGCCGTCCAGCGCCTGCAGCAAGCGGGCGCCCCAGCGGCCGCCGCGTCGCGTGCTGTCCACCACCAGGTCATCCACGTACATGAAGCGGCCATAGATCAGATTCTCTTGATAGCGGTAGCCCGCCAGCGCCACGACCTGGCCGGCGTCGACCGCCGCCAGCAGCCGGTAGCTGTCGCCGCGCATGCGGGTGATGCGAGCAACGAAGTCGTCGGCATCGGAAAGATGCGGTCGCAGCTCGCGCATCAGCGGCAGGCAGGCGCGCAGCGCTTCGTCGGTATCGATGTGTTGTAGAGCGGAATCTGTCATGGGGAATCACGCGGGTTCAGAAAGGACAAGGCGTCATCGTAGAAAGACCATGACATAATTTGAAGGGCCATAAAATGAACTTTGGACTATGCCATGACTGACCGACGCCCCAAGGACGCATTGCCACCTCTCATCCCCAGCAGCGCGGATCCGCTCTACCGCCAGGTGTACGAGCGGTTCCGCAGCGCAATCGCGCAAGGCACGCTGGCGCCGGGTGACCGCATCCCGTCGGCCCGTGCCCTGGCCAAGGAAATGGGCGTGGCGCGTGGCACGATCGAAGTGGCGTATTCGCTGCTGGTGGCAGAAGGCTACATCCAGACGCGGGGGCAGGCCGGCACCATCGTCACCCCGGATCTCCAGCCTCAGGCGCCGCCCGCCGCCGTCGCGCCGCCGCCGGAAACACCCGACGACGAGCACGGCTGGCATCGCCCGTCCGTCATCCTGCCGTTTCAGATGGGGGTGCCGGCGCTGGACGAGTTTCCCCGCAAGCTGTGGGCCCGGTTGGGCGCCCGGCAATTGCGCAGCCTGCAAGCGCCTGAGCTGTCCTACCCGCCGTCCAACGGGCTGATGGCATTGCGCACCGCCGTGGCCGCCTACCTGCAAGTGGCGCGCGGCATTCATTGCCAGCCGTACCAGGTGTTCATTACCTCGGGCTACAACCATACGATGCAACTGGTCATGCAGGCGCTGCTGACGCCGGGCGACCGCGTCTGGGTGGAAGACCCGGGGTATCCGCCCACGCGCGCCTTGTTGGCGCAGGCCCGCCTGCAGGCGGAGCCCATCCCGGTGGACCAGGACGGCTTGATGGTCAGCGAGGGCATCGCGCGATGCCCCGAGGCAAGGGCGGCCGTGGTCACGCCGGCGCATCAAAGTCCGCTGTCCATGTCGCTGTCGCTGCCGCGCCGGCAAGCGCTGCTGGAATGGGCCGAACGCCAGCAAGCGTGGATCGTGGAAGATGATTACGACGGTGAATACCGCTATGTCAGCCGGCCCTTGCCCGCATTGAAGAGCCTGGATGCGCAGGGTCGGGTGCTGTATGCCGGGTCGTTCAGCAAGGTGCTGTTTCCCGGGATGCGCCTGGCGTATCTGGTCGTGCCGGCCGCGCAGGTGGCGGCTTTCGACCGCATCTGCCGGCTGCTGTCGGGCACGGCGCCGGGGCTGACGCAGTCCATCCTGACGGCGTTCATGGTCGAGGGGCATTTCGGCCGGCACATCCAGCGCATGCGGCGGCTGTACAGCGAACGGCGCAATGCCACGGCGGCGGGTTTAAGCGCCGCGTTGGGGGACCATATGCACATCGAACCGCAACCGGGCGGCATGCACCTGGTGGCGCGCATGCAAGGGCGGCGGACGGATCTGCCGCTGGCGGCGCGGATGCTCGACGAGGGCTTGTATGCGCATCCGTTGTCGCGCTGGTCGTCCCTGCCGGACCCGCAATCGGGCCTGTTGCTCAGTTTCACGAACATCCCGTCCGAGGCGCAAGCCCACGAACTGGGCCTGCGGATCAAGGCGTTGATGTAGGCCTTAGTTCAGTCCGGCCTTGTCCAGGCCGAAAGCGGCATCGGCCGAACCCGGCACCGTCCGGAACGCCACGTTCAGGCGGTTCCAGCCATTGATGGCCACCACGCGGAACGTCAGGTCCGAGATCTCAGCTTCCGAGAAGTGCTCGCGCGCCTGTTCGTATACGTCGTTCGGCACGCCGTGCGCGGGCAGGGTGGTCACCGCTTCGGTCCAGGCCAGCGCGGCGCGTTCGCGCGCCGAGAAGAGCGGCGATTCGCGCCAGATGGCGACGTGGTGCAGGCGCAATTCACGTTCACCGCGAAGCTTGGCCTGCTTGACGTGCATGTCCAGGCAAAAGCCGCAGCCATTGATCTGCGACGCCCGGATATCGATCAGGTCGCCGAATTCCTCGACTACCGGCACTTTTTTCATCGCCGCGCTGAAGTCCATGTACTTCTTGGACAGTTCCGCCGACACCTGGAAGTAATTCAATCGCTGGCTCATTTGCCTACCTTTCTGAAGCGGTGTTTTCGAATTGGGATAACGAAAACGCATCATGCGTCAGGTTGGACCAGGCAAAAAGTGCCATAACTGGAGTTTTGTTA
The DNA here is from genome assembly GCF_057314935.1 of Achromobacter sp. Classification (NCBI taxonomy): domain Bacteria; kingdom Pseudomonadati; phylum Pseudomonadota; class Betaproteobacteria; order Burkholderiales; family Alcaligenaceae; genus Achromobacter; species Achromobacter sp. The sequence continues at coordinate 75,701 of NZ_DBHKZA010000021.1, read as the reverse complement.
TGGGCCATCCTGGCGCACGGCTGATCCCGCGCGTGGCCAGCGCAGCACGAACCGCGCGCCGCCGAGCGGGCTGTCCTGGATCTCGACCGTGCCGCCATGGTTCGCCGCCACGCGCTTGACGATGGCCAGCCCCAGGCCGGCGCCGCCCGTGCCGCGGTCCCGGCTTTCGTCCAGCCGGATGAAGGGTTCGAACACGCGTTCCCGGTCCGCCTCAGCGATGCCGCCGCCGTCGTCGTCCACCCGCAGTTCGTAGCCGTCTGCCGTCTCTTTCAGTTCGATCTCGACGCGCTGGCTTGCGTAGCGCACCGCGTTCTGCACCAGGTTCAGCAAGGCGCGGCTCATGTAGCGTGGATGCAGATCGACATGCGCGGGATAGCCGGCGCGCACGTGGCACTGGATGCCCCGGGCATCTGCCTGGTGGGCGACCAGCGCCAGCGCTTCGCCCAGCCAATCGCACACATCCACGGTCTCCAACCGCAGCGCATCGTCGGTGGGGCGTTCCAGCCGCGCATAGACGAGCAACTCGGCCACCATGGCTTCCAGCTCCGAGATGTCGGTACGCATATCTTGCAGGATCTGGCCGCGGCGGGGCAGGTATTGGTCATGGCCCAGCATGTCGACCTCGAACGACAGGCGGGCCAACGGTGTGCGCAGCTCGTGCGAGACGGCATTGGTCAGGCTGCGCTGGTTGTCGATCAGCGCGGCGATGCGCTCGGCCATGTGGTTGAAGCTTTCCCCCACGTAGCGGATGCCCGAAATGCGGGACAGCCGCACGCGCACGCTCATGTCGCCCTGGCCCATCCGCAGCGTCGCCTTGCGCAAGGCGTCCAGGTCGCGCCAGATGGGCAGGGCCCACCCCAGCAGCAGGATTACGGCCAGCACCAGGCTCAGCGCCGCCCAGGCGGACCAGGTGATCCACCGCTCCATCGCCGGTTCCAGCGGCAGGCGCACATCCAGCCACTGCACGGGTTCGCCGGGCAAGCGGGTCAGGTAGGTGTTGTAGTCGTCCCGCATGATGAGGCCGGTACGGTCCAGCTGCTGTTGCTCTTCCGGGGTGAGGGTGACCCGGCTGTCGGGCAGCAGCGTCAGGGTCAGCCCGTAGTGCGGCAGCAGCTCGTCCAGGATGTAAGCGGCGCGGGCCTCAGGGGCGACGGGATCCAGGTCCTTGTGCAGCGCGTAGATCTGGCCGCGCACGGCGCGGTAGGACAGGTCGGCGCTAAGCGAGTCCAGCAGATATCCGAAGCTCAGGTTCACCAGCTGAGTCGCCACGCCGTAGCCGATCGTGGCAATGATGACGATGCGCAGCGCGAACTTAAGCATCAGCGGCCTTTCCTGGGGCGCCGCAGGCAAGTGCACGGCGCGCAGCGGGCAGTGGGAAGGAAGGCGGGAATCATGCGGCGACAGCTGGGTGATCGCGCATCCTAGCGGGGTGCAGGAACCGAATTCGTCGAGATTTGTGTGTCAATTGTGAAGATTCGTGCACTGATTCCCTGCGGGACGATGGATGCGGCGGCGAGGAGGCGGCCGTCAGACCCGATTGAAACTGGCGCGCGCCCCGGCTATAAGCATGAAGAAGGGGCGGAGATCTGGCGCCCCGCCCGCCATCGATCGCCCAGCACCATGCCGCACCCGCCCCCCCACGACGAGCACGTCGCCAGCAGGCCCGCCACGCACGAGCGCGTGGATACCGGCCGAAGTTCCTGTCTTGAGGTGTTCCTGGTTTTCTTGCGCCTGGGGCTGACCTCGTTTGGCGGCCCGGTCGCGCACCTGGCTTATTTCCGCACCGAATTCGTCGACAAGCGCCGTTGGCTGGACGATTACGCCTATTCGGATCTGGTGGCGCTGTGCCAATTCCTGCCGGGGCCGGCAAGCAGCCAGGTCGGCATGGCGATCGGCCTGCGGCGCGCGGGCTGGCCCGGCATGGCTGCGGCCTGGCTGGCGTTCACGCTGCCGACCGCGCTGGCGCTGATCGGGTTCGCGCTGGGGCTGGCGCATTTCGGCTGGCTGTCGCAGTCGGGCGCGATACACGGCTTGAAGGTGGCGGCAGTCGCGATCATCGCGCAGGCTGTCTGGGGCATGGGCCGCAGCCTTTGCCCGGACCGCCCGCGGGCCGGATTGGCGGTGACGGCCGCCTTGATTACCGCCGCGTTGCCGACCGCCTGGGGGCAGGTGGGCGCCGTCCTGCTGGGCGCCGTCGTGGGTGGCGCGATGCTGCAAGTGCCGCCCCGGCCCATTCTTGCCAATCGCGCGCAAGGCACGTCACGCCGCGCAGGCTATATCGCTTTGGCGCTGTTTGTCGTGTTGCTGGCGGGGCTGCCCGCGTGGGCGGCCGTGTCCGATTCCCCGTTGGCGGCCCAGGTCGCCGGCTTCTACCGGGCCGGCGCACTGGTGTTCGGCGGCGGCCACGTGGTGCTGCCCTTGCTGGAGGCCACGGCGGTATCCAGCGGCATGGTGTCCAGCGCCGACTTCCTGGCGGGCTATGGGGCCGCGCAAGCCATGCCCGGACCGGTGTTCGCATTCGCCGCCTTCCTGGGCGCGATGTCGTCGGGCCCCTTGTCGAGTTGGCTGGGCGGGCTGGCATTTTTGGCCGTCATCTTCCTGCCGGGCGCGTTGCTGGTAGCCGGCGCCTTGCCGTTCTGGGAAAGCCTGCGCCGGCGGCCAGGCGTGCGCAATATGGCCGCAGGCGTGAATGCCGCCGTGGTGGGCATTCTTCTGGCAGCGCTCTACGACCCGGTCTGGACAAGCGCGATCCTGAACAAGGCGGATTTCGCGCTGGCGCTATTGCTCTTCGCACTGCTGGTCTATGCGCGCTGGTCGCCGGTCTGGGTGGTGCTTGCAGCCGCCGCGGGCGGCTGGGCCCTGGCCTGGCTGGGCTAGGACTGCCAGCGGGGAGGCCGCTTCTGCAGGAAGGCGTCGATGCCTTCGCAGGCGTCCGCCTCCATCATGTTGCGTGCCATCACGTCGCCGGCATAGTCGTACGCGTCGGCCAGCGCCATCTGCCTCTGCTTGTAGAACATCCGCTTGCCATAGCGGACGGCGGTCGGGCTTTTCGCCAGGATGTCGCCGGCCAGCGCACGCACCCGCGCATCCAGTTCCGCCTCGGGCACGGCGTCGTTGATCAGGCCCCAATCCACGGCCTGGGCCGCGTCGATGAAGCGGGCGGTCATCAGCATTTCGAAGGCGCGCTTGGCCGACACGTTGCGGCTGAGCGCCACCGCGGGCGTTGCGCAGAACAGGCCGACGTTGATGCCCGATACGGCAAACCGCGCATTGTCGGCGGCGACCGCCAGATCGCAGCTGGCGACCAGTTGGCAGCCTGCCGCGGTGGCGATGCCCTGGACCTTTGCGATGACGGGAACGGGCAAGGCCTGAAGGCCTTGCATGACGTTGCCGCATTTGCGGAACAGCGCCCGGTAGTAATCCAGCGACGGCTGGCTGCGCATTTCGCGCAGGTCGTGGCCGGCGCAGAAGGCGCGGCCCGCGGACTCCAGCACCACGCAGCGCACGTCGGCATCGCGCGCCAGGGAATCGATCTCCTCCTGCAGCGCGCCTAGCAGTGCTTCGGACAAGGCGTTGAACTGCGAGGGCCGGTTCATGCGCAGCGTCACCACGCCGTTGTCCGTGCTGCGTTCAAGCAGGGGCGGTTGCGCCGATGTATCCAGTGCCATGTCGTCTCCAGGTCTCCAGGTGGAATATCGGAGACAGGATACCGCCAACCGTACCGCGCGTCGGGTTCAGGCCGCCAGGCGGCGGGCCATGCCCGGCGACAGGCACAGCAGCGGCACGACGATCACCGCGCCGATCAAGGCCATGGCGGCCTGCGGCGCCATGCCGCTGTCCAGCAGCAGGGTCGCGATGACGGCCGAGCCGCTCATCTGGAACAGGCCATACACAGCGGCCGCCGTGCCGGCGCGTTCGGCGAACGGCTCCAGCGCCAGGCTCAGTCCCGAGCCCAATGCCAGCGAAAAGCCCACCGTCAGCACGGCGACAGGCAGCATGAAGAGCCAGGCGGACAACGGCGCCCAGGCCCAGGCGGCGGCATGCATGGCCGAGGCCAGCAGCAGCGCCGCCATGCCGACCCGCACCATGGTGTGGCGGCCATAACGCGCGATGAACGTCGGAGCCAGGAAGAAGGCCGCGATGTTGATCGCGGCGTTGCCGCCGAACCAGGCGGAAAAGCCCAGCTCGGTATATCCCAGCTGCTGCACCAGCACCACCGGCGCCGCCGAGACGAACACGAGGATCATCGCCATGCCCGCCATGCCGAACGTCGCGAAGTACAGGAACCGGCCGCTGGCCACGATAGGCAAATAGCGGCGCAGGCTGTAGAGCGCGCCGCGGGGCAGCGTGGGCGCCGCGCGGGTCTCCTCGAAGCGCCTGGCCAGCAGCACGGCCAACGCCAGCGCGAACACCACCATGAACACGAAGGTGCTGCGCCAGCCGGCATGCACGGCCAGAGCGCCGCCCAGCATGGGCGCCAGGGCGGGCACGGAACACAGCGCGCCGTTCAGGTAGCTATAGACGCGTGCGCCTACCGCGGGGCTGAAGCGGTCGCGCACCGCGGCAAACGCCACCAACGACGCCGAGCACGCCCCCAGGCCCTGGATGATGCGGGCGGTATAGAACACCTCAAGCGATGTGGCCGCCGCGCCCAATGCCGAGCCGGCCAGGTAGGCCAGCGCGCCGCCCAGGGCGACAGGCCGGCGACCGTAGCGGTCGGCCAAGGGGCCGATCAGCATCTGACCCACCCCGACGGCAAAGATGAAGAGCGTGATGCTGGCTTGCAGCGCGCTGACCGGCTGGCCGAAACCGTCGGCCATGGCGGGCAGGGAAGGCAGGTAGATGTCGATGCCCATCGGCGTGAGCGTGACCAGTCCCATCAAGAGACCGATCAGCCAGCGTTGGCTTCGGGAAGATGCAGCAGACTTCATGGCAGGCTCTGGGCGCATTGCACGCCCGGGAAAACCCGACATTATCCATGAATGCGGGGCCCGGCCGAAGCCAGGACCCCGCAGGGCGGGCGCAGTAGAATAATCGCCATGAACACGCCCGCCTTTCGTCCCCGTATCGTCATCCTCTACTGCACGCAGTGCCAGTGGCTGCTGCGCGCCGGCTGGATGGCGCAAGAACTGCTGTCCACCTTTTCGACCGACTTGGGTGAAGTGGTCCTGCAACCCGGCACCGGCGGCATCTTCCAGATCACCTACAACGGCGATCTGATCTGGGACCGCAAGAGCGACGGCGGATTCCCGGAAGCGAAGGTGCTCAAGCAGCGCGTGCGCGACCGCCTGGATCCGGGACGCCCGCTAGGCCATATCGACGGTCATACCGCCGGCCCGCTGGCAGCGCCTCCGGACGCCTGACGGTTACGCGGCGGATTTCGATTCCTGCAGCGCCGCGCGACCCTTGTTGCGTTGGCGCACCGCCGATACGATCAGCAGCGCGATCAGCGCGACGCAAGCCAGGATGAAGCCCAGGCTGATCGGGCGCGTCACGAAGATCGACAGCTCACCGCGCGACAGCAGCAGGGCGCGGCGGAAGTTCTCTTCCACCATCGGCCCGAGCACGAAGCCCAGCAGCAACGGCGCGGGTTCAAACCGCAACCGGATCAACGCATAGCCCGCCGCGCCGAACACCGTCACCATGCCCACGTCGAACAGGTTGTTGTTCGTGCTGTAGACCCCCACGCACACGAAGAACAGCGCGGCCGGGAACAGGTAGCGGAACGGGACGGTCAGCAGCCGCACCCACATGCCGATCAGCGGCAGGTTCAGCAGCAACAGCAGCACGTTGCCGACCCAGAAGCTGGCGATCAGCCCCCAGAACATGTCGGCGTGTTCGATCATCATCTGCGGACCCGGCTGGATGCCATGGATGATCAGCGCGCCCAGCATCAGGGCCATCACCGGGTCGCCCGGGATGCCCAGGCTCATCGTCGGGATGAAGCTCGTCTGCGTCGACGCGCTGGTGGCGGCTTCCGGACCCGCGATCCCTTCAATAGCGCCGCGGCCGAATCGGCGCGGCTCGCGCGCCACTTTCTTTTCCACCGCGTAGGAGATGAACGACGCGATGGTCGGACCCGTGCCGGGCAGGATGCCGAACGCGGCGCCGATGGCCGTGCCGCGCACCAGGGCGCCACGCGACTGCTTGATGTCGCCGGCTTCGGGCCGCATCGACTTCATGCTGATCTTGCCGGTGGTGATCTTGCTGTCGCCGCCGATGCGGTTGATGTTCTTCAGGAAGTCCGCCACGCCGAACAGGCCCATGGCCAACGCCACGATCTGCAAACCGTCGGACAGCTCAAGGATGCCGAAGTGAAAGCGCATCGTGCCGGTGTTGACGTCGGTGCCGACCACGCCCAGCAACAGCCCCACGACCACCATCGCCACGCCTTTGATCGCTGAACCCTTCGCCAAGGTGGCGCCGGCCAGCAGGCCCAGCATCATCATGGAGAAATACTCGGCCGGGCCGAACTTGAAGGCGACGTCCACCAGCATCGGCGAGAACAGGATCATCGCCAGGATGCCGACCGACGCGCCGCAGAACGACGAGAACATCAGCATGAACAGCGCGGACCCGGCCTTGCCGTTGCGCGCCAGCGGATTGCCGTCAAGGCAGGCCACGGCATGCGAGGCGGTGCCCGGCAGGTTCAGCATGATGGAGGTGATGCCCCCGCCATACTGCGAACCGTAATAGATGCCGGACAGCATCACCAGCGCCGCCGTCGGCGTCATGGTGTAAGTCAACGGCAGCAGGATGGAAATGGCGGCCAGCACGCCCATGCCCGGCAGCACGCCGATCAGGTTGCCCATGAACACGCCGAACACGGCCCACATCAGGTTGTCCAGCGCGAAAGCGACCGAAAACCCGTGCATCAGATTATTGAAGATTTCCATCGATCAGCCCCAGCGGAACAACGGAAACTGCAACTGCAGCGCCCACGAGAACACGGCCACGCCCAGGATCGTCACGCCGAGCGCAAGCAGGGCGGCGGTGCGCCAGGTGTGCTGGCGGTCGCCCATCGCGGAAATGAAGACCAGGACGAAGGTAGCCGGCACCAGGCCGCCGAACTTGCCGACGAGGATGAAGGCCAGCAAACCGCCGATGATGCAGCCCCAGCCGCGCCATTCGGGCGGCGGGATCTCTTCGGCGTCTTCCTCGGCCGTGACAGGGGATGTGGCCATCTTGGCGATGATCAATCCCAGCATCACCAGCAAAGCGCCCAGGATCGCCGGGAACATGCCCGGCCCCATGCGCGCAAGGCTGCCAAGCGTATATGTGGATGCCTGCGCGATAGCGCCCAGGCCCAGCACGATCATCGTGCCGGCGGCCCACGCCTCGCGCCGGACGGCGCTGCGTTTCGATTGCATTTGGTCTAGTCCTCCCGTTTGTTGTGCTTTTGTCTGACTGACGTCTGAAAAAAAGCTGACATTGCAATGAATGCGGGAGTCTAAAAATCCAAACTTCCGTTCACCTTTCAGGCACGCGGAGAATCGGGGCGAGGACGATATTTATGCGGAAAATCGCGGGAAATCCCTAGGTTGCGCGCGCCGTGGACGGCGGACGGAAGCGCATTGCCATCCCGAACAGCACGAGGCAGATCAACGTCATCAGGATCCACGCGGGTGTCAGGTCGGCCAGGCGTTGCCGGATGAGGCCAGCGGCGAACGGAAAGAGCGCAGCGATCAGGTAGCCCACGCCTTGCACGAACGAGGCCAGCCGGCCTGCCTGCGCCGGTGTCGCGGCGTGATCCATGGCCACGATCAGCGACAGGGGAAAGAGCGCGCCGATGCCCAGCCCCGCCAACACGGCCGCAGGCCAAGCCAGCGCGGCGGGTGCCGCGATCAGGCCGATCAGACCGAGGAACAACGCGCCGATCGCGACGAACAGCGCCGGACGGCGGTCAGGCAAGCGGCCGATGCATAGCGACACCAGGAGGCCCGCGACGATTTCGGCGGCGGTCACGGCGCCCAGCAACTGGCCCGCCGACACCGGCGTCCAGCCCAGCGCGGTGTAGTAGGGCGGCAGCCAGGCCAGCACCAGCGTGTAGGCGCCCGTGCCCAGGCCAAAGAACACCGCCAGCAACCACGCGCGTCGACGCGGCGTGCGCAACGGGCCGGCCGCAGCCTGGGCAACTGGCGGGTTCGGCGATGCCCGGTTGACCAGCAGCCAGACGAGCAGCGCGATGGCGGCGGGTATTGCCCAGACCGCCAGCGCCTGCAGCCAGCCGGCGCGTTGCGCCAGCACGGGCGAGGCCACGCTGGCCACGGCCGCGCCGCCCATGATGGCGGTGGAATAGAAGCCCATGATCGCGCTGCTGCCTGCCGCGAAACGGGTCTTGATGTAGATGGGCAGCAAGGCCTGCGTCACGGCGATCCCCAGGCCGGCGACGATGCCGCTTGCCAGCATCAGGCTGGTATTGCCGGCCCACCAGCGGCCCGCGGTGGCGGCCGTGACCAGCGCCAGGCCCACGGCAACGCCGAACGGTTCGCCGACCAGGCGGCGCAGCGGCGCCACGCTCAAGGCGCCCAGGCCCATCACGAACACGGGCAGGGCAGTCAGCAGGCCGGCGACGGTGTCGGACATGCGGGTGGCGGCTTGCACCCAATCGAGCAAAGGGGGAACGGAAGCCAGGACGGGACGCAGGTTCAAGCCGACGAGAAGGATGGCGGCGATGCGCCAGGCGGTGAGGCGGGGGAAAGACACGGTTGCTCCAAACCCGGAACAGGCGGGCGCATGCGGCGCGTTCCGGTAAACTATCTTGGCATCAAGATATTTGTATTTTATCTTTACGTCAAGATAAATGGGAGGGGTGGCCGTGGATAGAGCAAGCCGGGCGGTAGAGCAATGGAACCGCGAACGTCCCGAGCTGGATGTGTCGACGATGCGCGTGCTGGGCCGGTTGGGCGAGTGCGCGCTGGTGATCACGCGCGACCGGATCAACCCGCTGTTTGCGCAGTTCGGCCTGCAGCCGGGCGAGTTCGACGTGCTGGCGACGCTGCGTCGCAGCGGCAAGCCTTACGCCTTGACCCCGACGGCGCTTTACGAAGATGCCATGATCTCGTCAGGCAGCATGACCCATCGCATCGACCGGCTGGAGAAGGCCGGGCTGGTGGTGCGCACGCCCAACCCGGACGATGGGCGGGCGACGTTGGTGATGTTGACCCAGCCGGGGCTGACACTGATCGACGAAGCCGTGGTGGCGCATCTGCGCAACCAGGCGGAAGTGCTGTCGCCGCTGAGCGCCACCGAGCAGGAGCAGTTGAGCCGCCTGCTCGGCAAGCTATTGAAGGCCTACGAATAAGCGGGCGCGCGCGTCAGCATTCCAGGCGGGCTACAAGCCGAGGTCGGACAGGCCCGGATGATCGTCAGGCCGGCGGCCCAGCGGCCACCGGAACTTGCGGTCGGCTTCCTTGATGGGCAGGTCGTTGATGCATGCGTAACGGTTCACCATCAGGCCGTCTTCGCCGAATTCCCAGTTCTCGTTGCCGTAGGACCGGAACCAATTGCCCGAATCGTCGTGCCATTCGTAGGCGTAGCGCACGGCGATGCGGTTGCCTGTATAGGCCCACAGTTCCTTGATCAGCCGGTAGTCCAGTTCTTTGGCCCACTTGCGCGCCAGGAAGGCGCGAGCCTCATCGCGGTTCTTCACGAATTCGGCGCGGTTGCGCCAATGCGTGTCCAGGCTATAGGCCAGCGCGACCTTGTCGGGGTCGCGGCTGTTCCAGCCGTCTTCGGCCAATCGGACCTTCTGCACGGCGCTTTGGTGCGTGAAGGGGGGCAGGGGCGGGCGGACTTCAGGGGTCGATGCCATGGGATGGGCCTCGTCGGTGGGGGGAAGGGATCAGGCGCCAGCGGGCAGCAGTGCCGCAGCGGCGCGTTCGGCGCTGCCGGTAATCGACAGGTCGCCCGTCACCAGCGCGACCGCGATCGCGCCGTCGATCAGCACCAGGAATTGGCGCGCGGTTTCGTCCGGGTCGGGCAGCCCTGCGGCTTGCGTCAGCGTCAGCACATGGGCCAGCAACCGGGCCTTGTGCAGGCGGGAGACTTCGCGGATGGGATTCGCCGGGTCGCCGATTTCGCCGGCGGCGTTGATGAACGCGCAACCGCGGAACCCTTCCGAGGCGAACCATTCGCGCAAGGCATCGAAGATGGAGAGCAAGCGCGCGCGGGGTGTGGCCGCTTGCGTCGTGGCCGCGATGAACCACTGCATCCAGCGCTCATCGCGCGCTTGCAGGGCCGCCGCCACCAGCGCGTCCTTGGTAGGGTAGTGCTTGTAAAGGCTTTTGCGCGCCACGCCGGAGGTCTTCACGATCAGATCCATCCCGGTGGCATGGATGCCGCCTTGATAGATAAGGCTTTCGGTGGCGCGCAGCAATCGTTCCTGCGTTTGGCCAAGCGTATCGGAAGGGGTGTCGGTTGTCGTCGATGTCATGAAAACGGGTCGGGAGAATGATCGTTCTGCATTGCGGTGGGTGAATGGTAGAACGATCATTCTCCACAGTCAACCGAATTATTCCCATACACCATAACTGGCCTTAGTGGCATGATTTGCTTGCTTTTTCTGTCAAAATTATGCTAATATCTTTTAATTCGCACGAACAATAACAACACTGCTGTGGCTGCAACGACAAAAGCAGCACATATATGCTGAAGCAATATGCCAAAGCAATACGCCGAAGCAGCACAGAACCACAGCAAAGAAGCGAACCCCGGCGCTGCCTATTTCCGAATGCCTCCCCCGCGTCCCGACACGGCATTCCTGGCACGCTTGAATCCGGCAGGTACTTGCTTACGCGGGGGAAGCCTGGCGCCTTGCACAGGAGAACGTTCATGTCGCATCAACTCATTGGTAAAAAGTGGCGCTTCGAGGTTCCGCCCTTGAACTGGAAGGCCCCTGACGCGAACACGGAATCGGAAATCGACGCGGCTCCCGCAGACACCGATGCCTCGGAAGACTCCGATAAACCCCGGCTGTCCGCCTGATCTTCTCCCTGACTCTCGTCGTTCGGCCCGCATTCGCGGGCTGATTCAATCCTGATCGACCAGCTCCGAACGGCGCGCCTCGTGTGCGCCGTTTGAGCTTGTCCGTTTGCCCGACGACTTATCCCGTATTTGCCGCGCGCGCCGCTTGCACTTTGCGTGCACGCGGCGCGTCGCCTGCGCGCAGATTGCTGGCGGGCGATGCGCAGTCAAGCGCGGCGTGTGCGGCGGGCTGTCACGTTCTGCAGATAGCGAGTATTTGGAATGCCTGAAAACACGTCGAGCCCTCAACCGGTCAGGCCCTTCATCTATGCCACGACGACGACGCGGTCGCTGATGTTCTCGCATGGTGAAGTGCAAAGCCGCATGTGGACCAAAGATCCTTCAGCGCTGAACCTGGAGTACACGCGCATCATGATGGGGTTCCTGCTGTTCGATCCGGCACCGCGCCGCATCGCCATGATCGGCCTGGGAGGAGGGTCGATGGCCAAGTTCTGCTACCGGCACCTGCCATCTACCCGCATCGATGTGTTCGAGATCAATCCGCACGTCATCGCGCTGCGGGATTCCTTCCTGGTGCCGCGGGACGACTCCCGGTTCACCGTGCTGCAGGGCGACGGCGCCAAGTTGATCGGCGAATACCGGGACGAATATGACGCGGTGCTGGTCGATGGCTACGACATCAACGGCCTGCCCACGCAATTGACGACGGACGAGTTCTATGAGGCGTGCTTGAACGCATTGGCGCCAGGCGGGATGATGGTGTGCAACTTCCATGCCTCGCACCCCCAATATGGCAGCTACGTTGGCCGCATCAAACAACGCTTTTCCGGCTCGGTGATCGAAGTCAATGACGCGGCTTGCGCGAACAGCATCGTGTTCGCATGCCGGGGCGACACGCTCAAGGGCGGCGCAGGCTTGCCCAAGCGCAGGCCTGACGCGATGAGCACCGAAATGTGGATGCGGCTGGCGCCGACGTACTGGCCCATGCTGGCGTAGGGCTGATCAACCCAGCATGCGGTGCAACACCTGGTTGCGGCCATTCAGTTTGGCTTGATAGAGCAGTTCGTCCGCCACGTGGAACAGCTTGCCGGCGTCCGCGGCGTGCTCCCATTGCGCGCAGGCGACGCCGAAACTGGCCGTCAACGTGAACACCGAGCCGTCTTCGGCGGTGACGGGTTCGGCCGACATGGCGCATCGCATGCGTTCGGCCAGCTCAACGGCTTCGGCGGCGTTGCCGGTATGGCACAGCACCGCGAACTCTTCGCCGCCTACGCGCGCGACCGTGTCGGATTGGCGCCAGATCTTGCGGCACAGCTCGGCCACCGACTTCAGCGCAATGTCACCGCTGGCGTGTCCGTAGGTGTCGTTGATGTTCTTGAAATTGTCGATATCGAACAGGATGAACGCCAGCACCGGACCTTCATCCTGCCATTGGGCGCGGGTAACTTCAAAGCGCGTCTCGAAGGCGCGCCGGTTCAACAGGCCGGTCAGATAGTCGGTTTCGGCCAGGTTGGCCAGGTCGACGATCAGCCTGTCGCGCTCGGCCTCGAGCCGTGTCTTGATCGCGGCGTTCTCTTTCAGCACCCGCAATGCGCTGAAAACCTCGTCGACCTCGCCGTGGTAGTTGCCGGCAGGGATCGCCGCGGGCGGCGTGCCGTTGGCGATGGCGCTGATGATGCGCGTGGCCAGGCCGAAGGGGCGGATCACCCGCCGCCGGAACTGCACCAGCACCAGGGCCAGCGCGGCGACCAGCAAGGCCGTGGCGGCCAACGTCAGCAGCAGCAGCCGCGAGGCTTGCGCCCCATGGGCTTCGATGCTTTGGCCGATGTCCTCCAGCAGGGCGTCGCGGAACTGGACGATGGAGCCCATCAACGGCACGTAGGTCGCGGCGAGTTCTCCGGTGGAAACCTGGAGGCCTTGGGAAGGGACGGTGGCGTTCTGCCGCACTTGATCCAGGTACTGCAGGCCTTCGCCGAAGTAGCGCTGTTGCAATTGCGCGTAGATCGGCAATGTCGCCAGCTCGGGACGAGTCGCGATGCGCGAGTTGATCAGGGTCCAGAGTTCGTCGATACGGCCCAGCACGCGCTCGATGCGGAACTGCTCCACCTGGGTCAAGGTCCGATGCCTGGCCAGCGCGGGCGTGTAGATCGACCCCAGCAGGCCCGCCTGCTCGCGCAGTTCGCTGGACAGCAAGGCCAGGGACAGCACGCTGGGCGCATCCGCTTCGTTGCGCATCGCCACGCCGACGCTAAGGCCCATGCTGGCCTGCCATTGCGGGATGAGCCTGACCATGGCGCTGACGACGGCCCACACGTCGTCGCCGGTCAGCCGATCGCGCGGGGTGGTGATCACCAGGTCGGCATGGATACGAGCCAGGGACAGCGCGTGGCGGATGCGCTGGATCTCGGCACGTGCGTCGAGTTTTTCAGGGTTGAGCGGCGCCGCATACAGCGCCAGCAGTTGATCTATCTGGGCGTTCGTCCTGCCACGGGCCGCGCGCAACGCGGCCAGATTGGATTCCGGTACGGGAAGATCGGCGCCCAGCGCCGCGTTCATCGGCCCGCGCTCGGCCGAAGCAAGCTCCATGACCTTGACGGTGGCACGGATCACGGCGAATGCGTCCCGTGCTTCAGACGAAGACGTATAGGTCTTCCAGTTCTGCCATAGCACCGTGCCGGTCAGGACGGTGACCAGCAACAACACGCCCACTGCCAGTAGCAAAAAATACCGTTCCAGGGACTTCGGAGCGAACGCGCGGCGCAGCATGCTGATGGACCAGGGAAACATAAAGCCGTTGCAGCGCAGAATACTGTAATTGCCTCTGCGCAGGGGCGGACTTTGGCCTGGACGCGCGTAAACCGCGCAAGCGAAGAAATACTATTTCACGTAAATACAAAGCATTGCACGACAATCGCAAATTTGGCGGCTTGTGCCGCGTGGCGCAAGCCGCGGTCAGGCCGCGTGGACGACAACGCGGTTGCGGCCTTGCTGCTTGGCGGCATACAGCGCTTCATCCGCGGCCTGGAACACCTGCCCGACATCCGGCCCAGAAGCTGGCCACTGTGCGACGCCGGCCGATACGGTAATGCCATTCACGCCGTGCAGTTGGCGCGCGGCAAGGTGCGTGCGCAACCGTTCGGCGATCTGGCTGGCCTCTTTGATGCCGACGTTGGGCAGCAGGATCAGGAATTCTTCGCCGCCGTTGCGGCACAGGATGTCCGACGGCCGCGAACAGTCGCGCATCAGTTGGGCCATGCCGCGGATCACCTCATCGCCCGCCGTGTGGCCGTAGGTGTCGTTCACGCGCTTGAAGTGGTCGATATCCAGCGCCACTACCGCGAACGGCGTGCCCGACGCCTGCAAGTGCTCCACCGCATCCTGCGTGCCGCGCCGGTTGCGCAAGCCCGTCAAGGGGTCGGTGATGCTGGCCAGGTTCAGCTTGCCGATCTTTTCCTGCAAGGCGGTAAAGCTCCAGATCACCGCGCGCTTGAGCCGCTCGGCTTCGAAGTACCAGGCCTTGACTGACTGCACGCGCTGCATCGCCACCGCCACGTCCTGGTGCTCGACGTTGGTGGCCAGTTCAGACAAGGGGCGCGAGATCAGGCGGGCGCACCACCAGATGGCCAGCAGGAACGCCAGCGCCAAGGGCGCCGCGTAGCCGATCAACGCCCAGATCAGGCCATGTATGGGCTGCAGCGTGACCTCGGCGGGCCGCTGCGCGATGACGCCCCAGCCGCTGATCGGTTCGGCCGCATACCCTGCGAGCATGTCCACGCCTTTGGTGTTGACGACGCGCTGCGCGCCCGCGTGGCCTTGGGTGACCGCCGCCACCACGGGGTTGCGCATGACGTTCTCGCCCACGCGGGTGGCATCGGCGTGATAGATCAGCTGGCCGTCGCTATCGACCACGAACAGATAAGAGCCGTCCTCATAATGGTGCTTGCCCAGCAGCTGTTGCAACGCGCTTTCGTTGCGCAGATAGATCGTGCCCGCGATATAGCCCTGGTAGCGGCCATCGTTGGAATAGATGGGATGCGACAGGTTGATGAGCATGTTGCCGGCCATCGACACATAGGGCTTGCTGATGACCGGCTGCCGGGCTTGCAGCGCCGCGCGGCTGCCCGGACTGTCGACGCGGGTGCCCAGGAAATTCCGGAAATTCTGCGTGGTGGCCAGGATGACGCCGTCTCGGCTGACGATGCCCACGGAGTTGAAGCTGTCGGTCTGCTCCTGCACGCGCGTCACTTCGGTGGCCAGGATGTCCGGCGCATCGACCTGCGCCGCCAGGTGGCGGGCGCTATAGGCCAGCTGCTGTTGCGCGGCCTTCAGGAAGTTGCCGGTGCTTTCGGCCAATTTGGCCGCGTACACGCGGTTTGACTCCAGCGTATTGATGATGAGCTGATCGCGTTGCACGCGATAGCTGGCGTAGAGGGCGTTGGCCGTGGCGGCGAGGGCGCTGAATACGGTCAGGGCAAGCACTAGCCCGCGTAAGTTGATTCGCATTGGGATCCAGGCGGACTAGGGGCCAGGGCAGGCGCGGCGTCGGGGTCGCAGGGGTAAGGGTGGGGCGCTGGGCCGGCGGGCAGAGCCCCGGGCAAGCACCGCTGATTGTAAACATGACAAGGATCATGCGGCGTCGCCACCCCAACTATTACGGCAGCGGCGGCAGGGATCTATAGGTCGCCGGCCTCGGGCTCGTCAAGCAGACGCGCCGCGGGCGACCGCGCAGCGGCACCGGCGCGGAAGTAGCCCATGACGGTCGCCACGCTGGCGTGGCCGGTCATGGCCATCGTGTCGCCCAACGGCACGTTGCGTCGGCCGGCCTCGGTGACAAAGCCCGAGCGCAGGCTGTGCGCCGAGAAGTCGCCTTCCAGGCCTGCCAGCCTGCAGCGTTCCTGCACGATATCCCGCACGGCGGCGGCGGCCAGGGGCTCGCCGATGACATCGCCTCGGCGAACGCGGCGAAAGATCGGGCCCTGGCGGATGCCGCTGGCGGCAAGCCATGCGTCCAACGCCTGCGC
Source organism: Achromobacter sp. (assembly GCF_057314935.1). Lineage (NCBI taxonomy): Bacteria > Pseudomonadati > Pseudomonadota > Betaproteobacteria > Burkholderiales > Alcaligenaceae > Achromobacter > Achromobacter sp. The sequence goes on along the minus strand of NZ_DBHKZA010000021.1, from coordinate 59,694 downwards.
GGCGGAGCCCACGATGGGCTTCTGATCGTCCGCACGCTGTGCGCCCGATTGATTGGTCTTGGAATGCGCCAAGGTGTAGAGGAAGCCTTCGCTGGTACGCACCGTGTTCTCGATGGTCGCGCGTACCACTTCCGAACGGCGCCGGCCGCCGCTTGCCCACGCGAACAGCAGCAGGGCCCGGTCGCGCACGCCGCGCAGCGTGTCGTCGCACGTGTCCAGCATGGCCTGCAAGGGTTCACGGGTCAGCGCCTCTTTCTTGGCCGGCGTCATGCCGCGCCGGGCGTAGGCGCGGCGGGTCTTGGCCAGCAATTCCCGGACCGGAGCGGCGCGGCAAGGGTTGGGGTGGCCGAGCAGTTCATGCGCCTTGGAGAGCACGGACAGGCGTTGCAGCAAGGTGTTCAAGCTGGGCGCGCCCAATTTTCCTTTTGCCTTCAGGCGCACCAGTTCCTGGTCCAGCGCCAGCGGCAACTCCCATTTCAATCCGTGGTCGGTTGAGCGCTGGGCGTGGTCCACCACGAACTGGATGACGGCCGCCTCAGGCAAGGGCAGGGCGAAGGGTTGGCCGTAACGTAGCTCGAACCAGGCGGTCCAGTACCGGATGGCGGCGCGATAGCTGGCCGCGGTGTTGGCCGAGCTGCCCTCCCGCATCAGGCTGCGGACCGCGGCGTCGGCCTGGGTATCCAGCGCATGCGGGTCCAGCAACGGCAGCGAGGCAAGCAGGGTCAGCTGCATCGGGAAAGAGGTGGGGAGCGTGTCATCGGCGCCGTCATTTTAGGGCAAAGGGCCGGCGTCTGAACGGTGCCTCTGTTCCGCCTCGATCAACGCATCCAGGATCGGGCAGGAGGGATGCTGCGGGTCGGCATCGGCGTCCACCAAGCGGCGCAGGACGTGTTCCGGGCCTTGGCCGCCGCGCCACAGGGACAGCAATTGGGCAGTCTCGTTCATGCCGAAGCCCAGCACGTGTGTCCGCCTGACGAAGCGCAGCACGGCGATGTCGTCGTGCGTGTAGCGACACCGGGAGGTGCTCGCGCGAGCGGCGCCGGCAAGCAGGCCCCGCGCTTCGCAATGGCGTACCAGCCGTTGCGAAACGTCGGCGCGCGCCGACACGTCTTCGATATCCCATTGAGGTTCATTTACGTCGGGCGTTCGCCGGCGCCTCGGCGACGGCGCTTGCAGGGTGGGGGTGCGGTCGTTCATGTGGGCTCCTTGTCCGTAGAGATGAGCGGACAGCTTCCTGCCTTCCATCGGGTCAAGGTCAAGCGCGCGTCCGTTGCCTCGATACCCCGCTTTTTCGGGTTGCTTCTGATGGCTTTGTTATGTATTACATAAAACATATGTATGCTGTATGATATCTAACAGTTAATTAGAATAACTCACGATAAGGTTCCATTATCGGGAGTAATTAAACGTCTTCACCGCAGCAAATCACGGAGTAAGCGGAACATGGCCACAGGAATCACCGAAACCGACGTCTGGACCGCCGCCGATGCGCTGCTGCTGGAGGGCGCACGGCCCACCATCGAACGGGTGCGCCAGAAGATCGGCCGAGGGTCGCCCAACACGGTCAGCCCGCATCTGGAGACCTGGTTTCGGGCGTTGGGCGCGCGTATCAAGGATCCGGGCGCATTCGCCGCAGCGCCTGCCGTTCCGGACCCGATCGCGCAGGCGGCCGCCCATTTCTGGGAAACCGCGCTGGCCGAAGCCCGCGCCGAACAGGCCGAAACCTATCGGCGGCGATGGGCGGAGCTGGCGGAGGAAGGGGAGCGGCTGGCCGCCGATGCCGAGCAGCTGCAGCAACGCGAGATCCAACTGGCGAATCGCGAACTCGACTTGCAGGAGGGGCTGAAAGTCGCCACGGCCCAACTCGCGGCGACGGAAGACCGCTTGCAGGCGGCGGAGCGGCAGGTGCGCCAACGCGACGATCAGCTCAAGCAGAACCAGCAACAATTGGAAGACGCACGCAGCGCCGTGCAAACGCTGTTGACCGAGGCCGAAAAGATGCGCAGCCTGCACGCCCAAGCGCTGGAGGCGACGGAAACGCGCCATGCCGCGCATGAGCGGCGTTGGCTCAACGAGCTGGACGGCGAACGCAGCGCCGTGAAGAAGCTTCAGGCACGACTGGACGAGGCCCAGGTCGCCGGTCAGCGGCAGGCGGCCCAATTGCAAGCGGCCGTGGCCGAGGCGCAAGAGGGCAAGCGCGTGGCCGAGCAGGGTGCCCAGGCGTTGCGCAGCGAGGTCTCGGTCGTGCAGCAACGGCTGCTTGCCGCGGACCGGGCGGCCAGCGATGCGCTGGCGGCGGCGCGCCAACGCGAGGCGGCGTTGGCGTCGCGCCTGGATGCCGCGGACGCGCAATCGGCGTCGCTGCTGACGCAACTGAGTCAGAAGGACGGGCAACTGGCTGATCTGACCCGCCACCTGATGGCGTTGGCCAGCGAGAAAGCCGCCGCCCTTGCGTCCGAAGGGCCTGCCGTGGCGGCTGCCCCGGAGGATTCGCGATCAGACTAGGCGAAAGGGTTGCCGGCCGGCGAAGCGCCGGCAACGGGGTGCCACTGCGCACTGCGCTTTAACGCCCGGGGTAAACGCCCTGGAAAGGCGTATTGTCCGGCTCCCCGAAATTGTCCGCGTGATAGTTGGCCTGGTCTTTCATGGTGCTGTTAGCGCGCGGCGGGCTGGAGCTGTATGAGCTGGGCGCGGTGCAGCCGGCTAAGGCAAGGGCCAGCAATACGCCCGCTGTGGTCAATAGCTTCATGGCATACCTCCTTAAGAGATAGACGCCGTCCGAAAGGTGGCAACCGGAGAGTCCGGCGCCATCGCCATCCGAATCCGGCGGCATCGGCCAGCGGAGCAAGCGGCGTGCCCGGTCGGCATGACGGCAAGATACAAGTCCACGCGGATTTCGGATAAATTCCAGACAATCGCATCTACGCGCTTCCGTGGGCAGCCGCCCCTGGGCCGCGATGCGTCATTGCGCAAGGCGTCCGGCCTTGCCAGGAGCAGCGGGTGAATACACGTCCTACAGTCGATCTTGCCCGAGTCCTGCTTGTCATCGTGATCCTGTCAGCCTTGATGGTGGGCAGCCTTTACATCCTGCGGCCGTTCCTGCCCGGGTTGATCTGGGCGACGACGATCGTGGTGGCGACCTGGCCGGTGCTGCTGGCCATCCAGCAGCGTTTGGGCGGCCGCCGCTGGGCGGCGACGGCGATGATGCTGCTGATCCTGCTGTTCGTGATCGTGCTGCCGCTCTACCAGGTGATCTCCACCTTGGCCGAACATGGCGGGGCGATCACGGCGGCCGTCAAGAGCCTGCCCGAGTACGCGCTGCTGGCACCGCCGGGATGGGTACGCGCCATTCCGCTGGCGGGCCCGCGCATCGCGCAGGAATGGCAGACGCTGTCGGACGCCGGCGCGGGCGGACTGCTGGCCCGGCTGGAACCGTATCTGACCATTGCGGCGCACTGGCTGCTCAGCCACGCGGCGATCGTCGGCGTGTTCGTCATGCACATGCTGATCACCATCGTCATCGCGGGGATCCTGTATAGCCAGGGCGAGATGGCGTCGGACTTCGTCAAGCGCTTCGCGAACCGGCTGGCCGGCGCGCGCGGCGTGGCGGCAGTGCGCCTGGCGGGCGCCGCGGTCCGCGCGGTTGCCCTGGGCATCGTGGTGACGGCCGTGGTGCAGTCCGTGTTGGGTGGCGTCGGATTGTGGATCGCGGGCGTGCCGGCTGCCGGCATCCTGACTGCCTTGATGGTGATGCTGTGCCTGGCGCAGCTGGGGCCGTTCTTGCCGATGCTGGGCGGCGTGATCTGGCTGTTCCAGAACGATATGAAAGTGGCCGCCATCCTGTTGCTGGTCTGGGCGGTCCTGGTGGCCATGCTGGACAACCTGTTGCGTCCGATGCTGATCAAGCGCGGCGTGAATCTGTCATTGCTGCTGATTCTGTCCGGCGTGCTGGGCGGCATGTTCGCCTTCGGCATCGTTGGCCTGTTCATCGGTCCGGTGATCCTGGCGGTGACGTCGACCTTGGTGAAGGCCTGGATCGAAGAGGTGCCGCCGCCCGCCGAACCTCTGGAGATTCCGGATGCGGCGGGCGCCTCGCTGCCCGGAGCGCCTGCCGAAAAGGCGTAACATCTGCCTGACGCCGCGGGCCACCGCCCGCTTTTTTGCAACACCCCGGCAATACTTAATGACGATGCACCCGCTTGTGCTGGCTGACAGCACGCCCGAATCCCTTTCCACCCAGGCCACGCCCGCATCCAAGGCGGTGGCGCGATGAGCGAAAGCGTAAGGCTGGCCAAGCGCTTGGCCACGGAACAATCCTGCTCGCGCGGCGATGCCGAACGTTATATAGAAGGCGGCTGGGTTGCGGTGGACGGCAAAACGGTGGAAGAACCCGGATTCCGTGTCGCCCCCGGCCAGACGGTCAGCCTATTGCCTGGCGCGAAGCTGGAAGACATGCGGCCCGTGACCGTGCTGGTGCACAAGCCCGAGGGGCTGTACGCCGACAATGAACCGGGTTCGGCGCTGGACCTGATCGTGCCCAAGAACCTGATGCCGGGCGACCGTTCCGGCCAGCGCTACTTGAAGCGCATGTTCAACGGCCTGAAACTCGTCACGCCGCTGGAACGCGCGGCCAGCGGTCTTGTCGTCTACACGCAGGAATACGCGATCTCGCGCAAACTGGTGGAAGAGGGCAAGCTGGTGGAGCAGGAATACGTGGCGCAGGTCAGCGGCCAGCTCAGCGAGGGCGACCTGGCCCGGTTGCAACGCGGCCTGGCGTATGAAGGGCGCGCGGCTACCCCCATGAAGGTCAGCTGGCAGAACGAAACCCATCTGCGCTTTGCACTGAAGACGCCTTTGCCTGGCTTCATCGAATTCGTTTGCGATACCGCCGGCTTGCAGCTGCAAGCCTTGCGCCGCATCCGCATCGGCCGTTTGCCGATGGCGGGGCTGGCCGTGGGCCAATGGCGCTACCGCCTGGACTACGAACGGTTTTGACGACGCATCGATGCCACTGACGAAGACCATGAACCTGCCTGGCGAGCCTGCGCCGCACCAGAATCCGGGCCGCCGCGGCTTCCTGAAGCAGACCGGGGCGCTGTGCTTGACGGCACTGGCGCTGAGCGGCTGCGCAAGTCGGACCCCCAGCGGCCGGACATCGGGCGCCAGTCAGGCTACAGCGTCCAGCACGCCGCCGGCCGCGCACGGCAAGGGCGCGGCACCGGTTCCCGCATTGCGCCCCGGCGCGCGGGTCGCCATCGTGGCGCCGGCCTCCGCAGCGCCAGGCGCCAGCGACGATGCGGCGCAATGGCTGGAGGCTCGCGGCTTTACCGCCCAAGTCATGCCAGCCAGCCGCAGCCGCCTGGACACGCCGTATGACTACCTGGCCGGCAGCGATGCCGACCGGCTGGCGGATCTGCACGACGCTTTTGCCGCACCGGATGTCGGCGCGGTGTGGTGCCTGCAAGGAGGCTTCGGGTCGTGGCGCCTGCTGGACCAGCTGGATTACGCGCTGCTGCGCAAGCATGCCAAGCCTTTCATCGGCTACAGCGACATCACCGCGCTGCACCTGGCCTTGCAGCGTCATGCCGGTTTTGTCACGTTCCACGGGCCGATGCTGGGGCAGGATTTGCTGGCCGGCAAACGCGAGCCCACGGAATCCAGCCTGCTGGCGATGGTCACCGGTCAGATCGGCAACGGCGCATGGATCGCGCCCCCGCAGGACGCGTTGGCCACTGAACTGGTGCCGGGCGTGGCCAGCGGGCGGCTGATCGGCGGCAACCTGGCGCTGATCGCCGCGCTGACCGGCACGCGCAATGAAATCGATACGCGCGACGCGATCCTGTTCATCGAAGACGTCAACGAAGCCGTGCCGCGCGTCGACCGGCTGCTGGGCCAGTTGGCGGCCGCCGGCAAGTTCGATGGCGTAAAGGGCTTGCTGGTGGGCAATTTCACCCGTCTGGGCGTGCAGATGGATGACGCGCAGGCCCAAGGCCTGTTGTATCCGTTGATCCTGGACCAGTTCCGGTCGCGCGGGATTCCGATATTGGCGGGTTGGCCCAGCGGGCACGGCGACCCGAACCTGACGCTGCCGCTGGGCGCGCGGGTCACGCTGGACACGGGGCGGGGCGCGCTGCGGCTGGATCAAGCCGTGGTGGTTTAATTGCGTGGCTCTGCTCTATTAATAGCCCATAATTGGTATTAATGCTCTATTAATAGAGCATATCAGAAACACGTTGTGCCTCATTAATCATGCAATAGCGCGATTTCCGCACTATTATCAAGGCATGAAAAAGAAGATCGAACCCAGTTTCGATGCCGCCGATGCGCTCGCCCGGCTGGGGGCAAACCTGCGTACGGCGCGCCTGCGACGCGCCGAGTCGGAAAGCGCGCTGGCCGCCCGCCTGGGCGTATCGCGCGCGACCGTCGCCCGGCTGGAACGCGGCGACGGCGGGGTATCCCTGGCGCTGGCGGTGGAAGCGCTGCTGCAATACGGCTTTGGCGACCAGCTGTTCTCGCTTGCCGATCCCGACCAGGACGGCGTGGGCAAGCGATTGGACGCGTTGCGACGGCCCAGCCGGGGCGGCGGGGCGCTGTCCGCGCACCGCGTCGATCCCACCAAACTCTAGGCGGCGAGGCCGGGCATGGCGCGCACCCGCAAGCACAAGTCCGTGGAAAGCCAGCTTTTTGTCTATGTGGACATCCGCGGCGAAGCGGTCCTGGCCGGCCTGCTGACGCTGGACGACTCGGACGAAAACCACTTTTTCGCCGAATTCACCTATGTGCAGTCCTATGTGAATGATCCGCGCGCCTTCGCGCTGGACCCGCTGAATCTGCCCCTGATCGATGCCAGAACGGCCTTCCGCACGGAAAGCCGCTACGAGACGCTGGGCGCGATCTTCGACGCGGCGCCTGACGCCTGGGGCCGCAACGTGATGCGCGTGGACAAGGCCGGCGCCCGGGTGACGGAAGACGAAGTCCTGCTGCGCGGGCGCGGCATGGGCGTGGGGGCGCTGTTCTTCAGCGCCCGCCAGCTGACGCCCAATATGCGCAAGACCTATCGCTTGCCCGAGATCAGCCAGTTGGACTCGTTGGCGGGCTTGTTGACGGATATCGACCAAGGCGTGAAGCCGAAAGGCCTGTACCGCGACATCCTGGGCAGTTCGTGGGATATCGGCGGGGCGCGCCCCAAGACCATCGTGCGCGACGAGCAGGGGGAAATGTGGATCGCCAAGTTTCCGCGCCGGGGCGATTCCTATGACCGGCAACGCGTCGAGTTCGCCAATCTGGAGATGGCGCGCGCAATCGGGCTGACCGTGCCCGAGGTCCATCTGACGCAAACCCATCTGGGCGCCGTGCTGCTGACCCGCCGCTTCGACCGGGAGCGGCTGCCGGCCGAGCGCGGGGGGGAACCCGTGGTGGCCCGCCGGCATTTCCTGAGCGGCGCCTCGCTGATCAGCCCGTCGGCGCAGATCGGCAAGCGCGAACTGGACGGCGCGCGCGGCAAGGCCACGTATTCATACGCCCGCTTGGCGGACGTGGTGCGCCGCGTCTCGTCGAACCCGGTGCAGGACCTGAAGGAACTGTACGCCCGCATGATCCTGAACGTCGCCGTGCACAACACCGACGACCATCTGAAGAACGTCGGCTTCCTGAAGGACGAGGGCGCGGGGACGTACCGGCTCTCACCCTTGTTCGATGTGGTCACGCAGGAAGGGTCAGCCAAGCATTACCTGCACATCGGCGCGGCGGGGCGCGACAGCACGTTCGAGAACTGCCTGACCGAATACCGGCGCTTTGGCCTGCGTTCTGAAGCCGCGGCGCAATCCATCCTGGACCGGGTGCGGGAAGTCGTGGCCGAACGCGCCGGCTTCTACGGCCGCGCCGGCATGACCCGCGCGGAAATCACGCAGGTGGAAGCGACGTTGACGGCGTGGCGGCACGGTATATTGCCGGTATGAAAAAGCTGGATATTCCTGCCCTGGAAATCTTCGTCGCGGCCGTCGAAGAAAAGAGCCTGTCGAAAGCGGCCGAACGGGAAAACCTGGTGACATCCGCCGCCAGCAAACGGGTGGCGGAATTGGAGCGTCACCTGGACCGCACGCTATTGCATCGCCATGGTCGCGGGGTCGAGCCTACGCCCGCCGGCGCCTTGCTCTACCAGCGCGCCAAGGCCATTTTGCGCAGCGTGCAGCTGACCGAGCAGGCGATCAACGGTTATTCCGTCAATGGCCAGGCCAAGATCCGGCTGGCCAGCAACCCGTCGACCATCCTGCAATTCCTGCCGGGTGTGATGGGCAGGTTCCTGGCGGGCCGCAGCGACGTCAGCGTGGACCTGCTGGAAGGCCACAGCTACGACATTCCGCGTCTGGTCGCCGAAGCGTCGGTGGATATCGGCATCTACCACGCCGATCATCCCGTGCCGGGCGTCGCATCGTTCCCGTTCCGCCGCGATCGCGTGGGGCTGGTCGTGCCGGTCGGCCATCCCTTGGCAGACCGGACGGAACTATTCCTGGAAGACGCGCTGGACTATGACCTGCTGGGCTATTTTCCCCGGCATTCGCTGGACCAGTTCCTGGCGTATGCGGGGCAGACGCTGTCGCGGCCGCCCAACGTCAAGCTGCAGGTGTCCAACTTCGAGACGCGGTGCCGGATGATCCGCGAAGGCCTGGGCATTGGCGTGGTGCCGGAAGGCATCGCGCGCCACTATCTCGCGTCGATGGGCCTGGTGTTGCTGCGGCTGCGGGATGAATGGGCGGAACGCCAGTTCTATGTCTGCGTGCGCGATACGGCGCAACTGGCGCGCCCGGTCGATGAACTGCTGAAGGCGTTGACGGCACCCGACACGCCGGCGTCGTGACGGCGCGAGCGTGTCGAGGCGGCTAGCCGGCCAGGCGCGCTTCGGCCGCCTGGGCCAGCACCGGCCGCAGATAGGCAAGGAAGCGGTCGGGATCTTCGCTCATGGGAAAGTGGCCCATGCCTTGCATGATCTGCCAATGCGCGCCGGCGATCCGCCCGGCCAGGAACTCGGTGTCTTGCGGCGTGCACGAATAGTCGTATTCGCCGGTCAGCAGCCACAAGGGGCAACGGCGCGTATCGATTTGGGCCACGCGGTCCCGGATATCGCCATCGGCCGTATAGAAATGCAGGTCGCCCTTGAACACGCCTGGGCCGCTTTGCATGTAGTGCCACAGCGTTTCCCACCGATGTTCATCGGGGCTGCCGGGGCCCACCAGGCCGGACACGATGCCGGCGCAGACTTCGCCGCCGTGCACGTCGGGCCGGTTCAGCCATTCCAGGTCGTAATAGGGATCCACGTGGGCGCCCGACTGCAGTCCGATGGCGCCGCCGAAGCGGTGCGCGTGTTCCAGCGCAAGATGCAGCACGATGCGTCCACCGATCGAGCACCCCATCACCAGCGGCTGGTCCAGCGCCAGCGCGTCGGCCACGGCGATGATCGCTTGCGCATAATCCTCGGACGTCAGCCGGTAGGTTTCCTGCTGCCAGCCTTCGGGCGGTGACGATTTGCCGTGCCAGGGCAGGTCGAATGCGATCACCCGGAAGGACTCGAGGATCCGCGGGTCGTTCATCACGGCCCGGTACTGCCGGGTATCGGCGCCGGCGGTGTGCAGGCACAGCAGCGGGATGCCGCTGCCGGCCTCCTCGACATAGACGCGGTGCGCGCGGCCGCCCAACGTCAACTGCAGGTAGCGCCCGATGATGGGTTCGAAGACGGCGGTTTGCGGATTCACGAGGACGCTCCTTCGGCGCGCGGGCAGGCCAGCACGTCCTTGAAATACAGCAGGTTGGACATCAGGGGATACAGGTCGCCTTCGGCGCGCAGGCGTCGGAATTTCACCAGCGCCATCAGATCGTGGAACCCTGGCGGGGGCAGGGGACGCCAGAACTGCGCCCAATCTTCGGCCGAGGCGCGCAAGGCGAATTGCCAGCGCGGCATCACGAAAGGGCCTTTCCGCACGGACTGGATCCGGCCCGCAGCCACCGTGACCAGGTAGGCGTCGGCGCCGCGCTCCAGCAGGAACACCGTGTTCAGATGGCGGCCCCGCCAGACCAGGCGCTCTTGACGGTTCACGGCGTCGGCCAGCCGGTTCAGGATGAAATCGTCTTCTTGCATCGGGTTTTCCTCGTCACAAAGGGGGCATATCCAGCCGGTAGATGCCTGCCTCGCCATCGGCGGGCGGATACTGCCGGGCGACGGCCGGATCGTGGCCCGGCACGATATGCGCGTCGGATTCCACCAGCGCGCGAATGCGCCGATAGCCTTCCAGCATGTCGCCCAGGTGAAAGATAGCGGGAAACGGGTTGTCGTCGGTGAGGTTGCGGGCATAGTGCAGGGCGTCCGAGGCCAGCACGATCCAGCCGCGCGCGGTATGCACCCGCACCACCTGCAGGCCCTGTGTATGGCCGCCTATGTGATGCAGTTCCAGCCCGGGCGCGAGCTCGGCGTCGCCGTCGTGGAAACGGACGCGGCCCGCGTAGACCTGCCGCAGCACCGACTGCACGTCGTCCACCGAAAAGAAATGCCGCATGGCCGCAAAGCACATGTAGCGGCCGGTGGCGTACTGCATTTCGGTGTCTTGAAGATGGACCTGCGCCCGCGGATAGGCCTCGACGTTGCCGGCATGGTCATAATGCAGATGCGTCAGGATCACGTGGTCGATATCGGCCGGCGCCAGGCCCAGCCGGGCCAGCGCGGCCTCGGGATGCAGCGTGAAGGCCCGGTCGCGGGCGCGCGCCGAGCACGCGCTGAAACCGGTGTCGACCAGTACATTGCCGGCAGGGCCCCGCAGCAGCCAGCAGTAGAAATCCAGCGGCATGGGGCCGTCGTGCACGTCGGCGCGGGACAGGAAGTTATCGACGGCGCGCCGGGTCACGCTGGCGTAGCGGATGGCGTACGCCTCGTAGACCGGCAGCGCGGCGCCGTCTGCGGACGCGGTGGTCATTGCTTGACCAGCTTGCATTGGCTTTCGGCCAAGGGCATGAAGGCCTGGTCGCCCGGCACCGTCTTGACGATCTTGTAATAGTCCCACGCCGCCTGGGAATCCTTGGGCGCCTTCACCTCGACTACATAGGTGTCGTGGATCAGCTTGCCGTCTTCGCGCAGGCGCGCGTTGCGCGCAAAGGCGTCATGGATCGGCATGCTGCGCAGCGTCTTCATCACGGTATCCACATTGTCCGTCCCCGACTTTTCCACGGCCCGCAGGTAGTTCAGTACGGCGGAGTACTGGCCGGCCTGCAGGGCGGTGGGCATCTTGTTGGCGGCTTTGAAGAAGCGCTGCGAGAAGGCGCGCGTCTCGTCGTCCATGTTCCAGTAGAAGGTTTCGGCGAACGTCATGCCCTGGGCGGCCTCCAGGCCCACGCCGTGCACGTCCGTGATGCTCATCAGCATGGCGACCAGCTTCTGGCGGTCGGCCAGGCCGAACTCGCGCGCCTGCTTGATCTCGTTCTGCAAGTCGGCGCCCGCGCTGGCGAAGCCCACCGCATCCGCTTTGCTGGCTTGCGCCGACAGCAGGAAGGACGCGAAGTCCGTTCCCGGGAAGGGATAGCGGACCGAGCCGGCCACCGTGCCGCCGCCTTCCTTCACGAAACGCATGCCGTCGCTTTCCAGCGAATGGCCGAACGCATAGTCGGCCGTGACGAAATACCACTTCTTCGCGCCGGCTTCGACGAGCGGCAGCGTGCCCACCTTGGCCAGCGCATACGTGTCATAGACCCACTGGACGTTGTTGGGCGAGCAGTCTTCACCCGTGATGCGGGTGGCGCCGGCTCCGGTCACCATCGTCATTCGGCCCTTCTCGCGGGCGATGTTCATCACGGCCAGGGCGACGGCGCTGTTGCCCAGCTCGGTCACCACGTCGACCTTTTCGCGGTCCATCCATTCCCGGGCCCGGCCGGCGGCCACGTCGGTCTTGTTCAGATGGTCGGCCGACAGCATCTCGATCGGCTTGCCCAGTACCTGGCCGCCGAAATCTTCGATGGCCAGTTTGGTGGCCAGCACCGAACCCGGCCCCACGTTGCCGGAATAGGCGCCCGACATGTCCGTGAGCACACCGATGCGCACGACGCCGTCCGAAATGCCTGCCGGCACCTGGGCTTGCGCGGGCGCCTGCGCCAGTCCGGCGCCCGCAGCCAGGACGAGCAGGGTGGTGATCTTCTTATTCATGGTCTTCTCCTTTGGATGGGGTGGCTACATCTGGCTGACGTACTTGACCTGCATGAACTCCTGCAGGCCTTCGACGCCGCCTTCCTTGCCCAGTCCGCTGTCCTTGAAACCGCCGAAGGGGGTCTCGGGCAGGGAAGCCTGGCAGTGGTTGATGCAGACGACGCCGCTTTCGATGCGTTCGGACGCCAGCCGCGCCGTCGCGGCGTCTCGCGTGAACACATACGAGGCCAGGCCGAACGGCAGGCGGTTGGCCAGCGCCAGCGCTTCGTCCGTCTCTTTGAACGGCTGGACCAGCGCCAATGGGCCGAACGGTTCGGTGTTGGCGGCCAGGCAGTCGGGGCCGGCGTCGCGCAGCACGGTCGGCGCCCAGAACCAGCCCGCCAGGTCCAGACGGGTGCCGCCGGCGGCAAGCTGCGCGCCATGCTTGACCGCGTCGGCCACCATGGTTTCCATGGCGGCCAGGCGCCGGGGGTTCGCCAAAGGCCCCATCTGCACGCCGGCCTCCAGCCCGTTGCCGACGCGCCAGCCGCGGGCCCGTTCGGCCAGGCGGTGCACGAACCGTTCGTAGACGCCTTGCTGCACGAACATGCGGGTGGGCGACGTGCAGATCTGGCCAGAATTGCGCAACTTGGCGGCCAGCAAGGCGTCGGCGGCAGCTTCCGGATCGGCGTCGTCAAACACCAGCACCGGCGCGTGTCCGCCCAGCTCCAGCGTGGCCCGCTTCAAGCCCGCGGCGGCCATCACCGCCAGTTCGCGGCCGATGGACGTCGACCCGGTGAAGGTCACCATGCGGATCACGGGCGAAGCGATCAGCCGCTTGGAGATCTCGCCGGGGTCGCCAAACAGCATGTTCAACACGCCGGCGGGCAGGCCGGCATCGGCCAGCGCGCGGCCGATCTCCAGCGCGATCGCAGGTGTTTCCTCGGACGGCTTGATCACGATGGAGCAGCCGGCCGCCAATGCGCCCGCGATCTTGCGCGATGGCGTGATGGCCGGCGCATTCCAGCCCGAGAAGGCGGCGACCGGGCCAACCGGCTCCGGGACAGCCATCTGGCGGATGCCGCTGACACGCCCGGGGATCAGCCGGCCATACGTGCGCCGGGCTTCTTCGGCCGCCCATTCGAACATTTCAGCCGCGGTCGCCACTTCCTTTTCGGTTTCGGCCAGCGGCTTGCCAAGCTCCCGCGTGATCAGCCACGCCAGCAGCGGCGTACGTTCCCGCATCAGGCTGGCAGCGCGGCGCAGGATGGCGGCGCGTTCCAGCGCCGGCGTATCGCGCCAGCCGGGAAAGCTGCGGCGGGCAGCCTCCAGCGCCTCGTCGATGTCTTCGGGCGTCGCGACCGGCACGCGCCCCAGCACGGCCAGGGTGGCGGGGTCGATCACGTCCAGGCCCGGGCGGTTGCCGGCGGGCACGGCGCGGCCGCCGATCAGCAGGTTCAGTTCGGGATAGTCCATTTAGTCCGCCTTTGCGATGTGGCTGGTCTGCATGACTTGCGCCCAGCGGTCGGTTTGCGTGCTGATGTGCCGCGCGAAGTCTTCAGGACTGCCCGTCATGGGGTATTGGCCCAGTTTCAGCAACGCGTCGCGCGCGGCTTCCGTGCCCATTACCTTGTTGATGGCGGCATTCAGGCGCTGCGTCACGGCGGGCGGCACGCCGGCGGGCGCCAGCACGCCGTTCCAAGGCTCGGCGGTGAATCCGGGGATGCCGGCCGATTCCGCCACCGTCGGCACTCCCGGCGCCACGGACGACGGCTGGGCGGCCGCGATGCCCAGCGCGCGCATCTTGCCCGCCTGCACCTGCGGCATGGCGGCGATTGCGCTCAGGAATGCCATATCCACCCGGCCGGCCACCAGGTCGGCGATGGCTGCCGAATCGCCCTTGTACGGGATGTGGGTGATGTCCACCTGGGAGGCGCTCTTGAACCATTCGCCGGCCAGGTGGTTGACGGCGCCGCTGCCGGCGGACGCGAAGGTCAATGCGCCGGGCTTCTGGCGCGCGCCGGCGATCAGCTCCTGGACGGTCTTGAACGGCGAATCGGCCGGCACGACCAGCAGGTACGGGTAGCTGGCCACCAGCCCGACGGGCTGGAAGTCCTTGAGCACCTGATAGTCGACCTTCTGTTTGTAGACGGGTTCGATGGACAGCGTGCCGCTGCTGCCGAGCATCAGCGTGTAGCCGTCGGCGGCGGCGCGCTTGACGGCTTGCACCGCCACGACGCCGTTGGCGCCCGGGCGGTTTTCCACCACGATGGTCTGGCCGAGTTCGGTTTCCAGCCCGCGGGCCAGATAGCGTCCGACGGCGTCGGTCGGGCCGCCGGCGGTGAACCCGATCACCAGCGTGATCGGCTTGACGGGGTAATCCGCGGCGGTGGCATTCAAGCTGAAGGCGGCGGCGAGCACGGGCAGCGCCCACCTGGAGAGCATGGAGGTCATGGTTGTCTCGAATAGGGAAAGGTGCGGCGCTGGAAGCGCCGCCGGCAGGAGGACAGGATTCAGGCGTAGCCGCGTTCGATCAGCTTGACCATCACCGGGTAGTACTCCTTGACGTAGCCCGCGGCGCGCGTGCGCTCCAGCAGGTCGTGCGTCAGCTTGGCGGCGCGGGCGTCGACATCGCCCTGGTTCGCCAGTTCAAGCGCCAGCAGGATGTCCTTGATCGCGTACTCGGTGGGAAAGGTCTTTTCCGGGAACGATTCCGCGGCAAGCGCCTTTTGGCCCGGATTGCGCAGCACGAAGCTGTCGGCCGATCCCTTGCTTAGCGCATCCAGCAGCAGCGTGCCGTCCACGCCCGCGCTGCGGCCGATCGTGATGGCTTCGGCCAGCGCATGCACCGTCATGAACACCACCATGTTGTTCATGATCTTCACGACCTGGCCATTGCCGACGCCGCCGCACAGCAGCACGTCCGTGCCCATGCACGACAGGTAGGGCAGGACCGTCTCGTAGTCCTCGCGGGTGGCGCCTACCGTGATCATCAGCGTGCCCAGCCGGGCGGCTTCGCGCATGCGCGCCACCGGCGCGTCGATCAGCAGGATGCCGTGGCCGCGCAGCACTTCGGCCAGGCGGCGGGTGCGGCCGACGTCGCTGGTGCTCATGTCGACCACGATGCGCACGCGGCCGGCAGCCTCCACCAGGCCGCCCGGTCCGGTGCACACCTGTTCGACCTGCACGATGCTGGGTAGCGACAGGAACACGATTTCGGCGGTCTGCGCCACTTCGATGATCGACGCGCAGGCGTGGCCGCCCAATACGCCGATGCGGGCCACCGGCTCGGGACTGATATCGGCCACATACACCGGGTGCCCGGATTTGCGGACCAGATTGGCGCACATGGGTTCGCCCATCACGCCCAGACCGATGAAACCCAGCGGGGTCTTTGTCTCACTCATTACTTCCTCCTTGGAATGGCGACTGTTTTTCTTGCTATTGCCATGCAGCTTACGGAAGGCCCCCGCCGGGCGGTATGAAAAATTGGCAAAGCAACTATCTCCAAATCCGTCCCCCCTGGAACAAGAACGCTCGTTTTCCTTTTTATCAATCCTGGCCGGGGGCAGGCCGCCTAGAGTGGACGGCAGATATCAGCGACGCGGCCGCCGCGCCGCAATAACAAGAGGAGAGACAAGCATGCTGCTGGAGACGATCGCCGCGTATGGCGCGCAGGACACGCTGGCCCGGCTGCCGGACGAGGTCATCCACCACGCCAAGCGCGCGTTCCTGGATTGGCTGTCGGCGCTGTATCCCGGCACGCGCACGGCGCCTTGCCTGCAACTGCTGGGCGCGCACGGCGCCGAACTGGGCTCTGGCGCTTCCAGCTTGCCCGGCTGCGCCACGACCGCCTTCGCCGCCACGGCGGCGTGGATCAACGGCAGCGTGTCGCATGCCGTGGAATTCGACGACATCTTCCGCGACGCGATCTATCACCCCGGCTGCCCGACCATCGCCGCCGCCCTGGCGCTGGCCGAAGAGGGCGACGCCAGCGGCCAGGCCTTGCTGAACGCCATCGTGGTGGGTTACGAGATCTCGACCCGCATCGGCGCCGCGGTGCAACCCTCCCATTACCGCTACTTCCATACCACCGGCACCGTGGGCTGCTTCGGCAGCGCTGCCGCAGCGGCGGCCTTGTGCGCCCCGGGCGACGCGCAGACGATGCTGCATGCGCTGGCCACCGCCGGCACCCTGGCCAGCGGCCTGCAGCAGGCCTTCCGGTCCGACGCGATGAGCAAGGCCTTGCACGCCGGCCATGCCGCCGAAGTCGGCGTGCGGGCCGGGCAGGGCGCCGCGCACGGCATTACCGGCGTGCCCGACATCCTGGAAGGCAAGGTCGGCTTCGGCGCGGCCTTGGCGCAGGATCCGGACTGGGCCGTGGCCGTAGACGACCTGGGCCAGCGCTACAACATCCTGTCCATCACCCAGAAAAATCACGGCTGCTGCGGCCATACCTTCGCCGCCATCGACGCCGCGCTGGCGCTGCGCCAGCAAGGGCTGCGTGCGGACGACGTCGCCGCGCTGCGGGTGGACGCCTATCAGACGGCCCTGGACGTGACGGGCAACTTTTCGCCCGCCACCGCTTTCGAGGCCAAGTTCAGCCTGCCGTACGTGGTGGCGCACGCACTTGTCCATGGTTCGGTCCGCCTGGACGCCTTCGGCCCCGGCCGGCTGCGCGACCCGCAGGTGCGCCAGTTGATGCAACGGCTTGAGCTGCGGGCAGATCCCACCTTCACCGCGGGCTTTCCCCGCATGCGCGCCGCGCGGCTGACGGTCACGACCACCGACGGCCAAGTGCTTGAACACCATTCCCCGTTCCGCAAGGGCGACCCCGAGTCGCCGCTATCGGATGCGGACCTGGCCGACAAGTTCGACGAGCTGGCGGGGCCCGTCCTGGGCCGCGAACGCGCCCGCGCATTGCGCGAGGACGTCTGGCGCCTGGACACGATGCCGGTGCGCGCGCTGCGCCTGGCCGCCGACATGCCCCGACTTTGATCCCCCATCCCATCCGGAACCCATGACATCCGCCGCATCCATGTCCTCTTTTTCTTCCTCGTCTTCGTTCGCCGACGCATTGCTGTCCCCCCGCTCGGTCGCCCTGGTGGGCGCCTCGGGCGACGTACGCAAGAACACCGCGCGTCCTTTGCGGTTCATGCGCAAGCATGGCTACAGCGGGACCGTCTATCCCATCAATGCCGCCCGAGCCGAGATCCTGGGCGAACGGGCGTATCCGTCGCTGCGGGACCTGCCCGGGCCCGTCGACCACGTTTTCGTGATGATTCCCGGCAACGAAGTGGCCGCGCTACTGCCCGCTTGTGCCGAGGCCGGCGCCCGGGTCGTGACCGTCTATTCCGACGGGTTCGGTGAAACCGGGCCGGACGGCCAGGCGCGCCAGGCCGCCCTGGTGGCGCAGGCGCGCGGGTTGGGCCTGCGCCTGCTGGGGCCGAACAGCATCGGCCTGGCCGACCTGCACACCGGCGGCATCCTGTCCGTGAACGCCGCCTTCGAGGCCGACACCTTGCTGCCGGGCGACATCAGCATGGTGTCGCAAAGCGGATCGATGATGGGATCCTTGCTGTCGCGCGCCGCGGCGCGCGGGTTCGGTTTCGCCAAGTCGGTATCGGTGGGCAACGAAAGCGATATTTCCGTGGGCGAAGTGGTCGAGGCGCTGGTCGACGACCCGCACACCAAAGTCATCCTGCTGTTCCTGGAGACCTTGCGTGACGCGCCGACGCTGGCCCGGGCGCTGACGCGCGCCCGGGTCCAGGGCAAGCCAGTCGTCGCCTACAAGCTGGGCCGTTCCGAGCAAGGCGACGCGCTGGCGCAGTCGCATACGGGCGCCATGGCCGGCAACGACGTGGCGGTCGACGCCTTCCTGAGCGCGCATGGAGTCATGCGGGTCAGGCATCTGGAAACCTTGTTCGAGATTGCGCCGCTGGCGTCACGCTATCGCCGGCCATGCCGCGCTTCGACCCGCGTGCCGGATGGGCCGGCCGCCCGGGTGGCGGTGATCACCACCACCGGCGGCGGCGCCGCCACCGTGGTCGACAACCTGGGGCTGCATGGCCTGGCCGCCGTGGCGCCGCCCGCTGAGTTCGTCCGGATGATCGCGCAATCCGGCCTGAACATCCGCGAAACCCCCGTCATCGACCTGACCCTGGCGGCCAGCAGCGCGCAATACAAGATGCTGCTTGAACACCTGCTGCGCGCCGATTGGTGCGATGCCGTCCTGAGCGTGGTGGGGTCTTCGGCGCAGTTCCATCCCGGCCTGGCGGTCAAGCCGCTGCTGGAGGCCGACAAGCCGGACGGCAAACCCCTGGCGGTCTTCCTGGCGCCCGAGGCCCCGGAATCGCTGGCCTTGCTGCGCGCGGGCGGGATTGCCGCCTTTCGCACGCCGGAGGCCTGCGCCGATGCGCTGTCCGTGTTCTTCACCGACGCCGGCCAGCCGCCTGAGGCGGGCTCGCCCGTGGCATGGCCTGACGGCCTGCCGCGACGGGGCATGCTCAGTGAATACGCGTCCGGAACGCTGTTCCGCAGCCTGGGCGTACCGGTGGCAACCGGCCAATTGCTGGCGCCGGACGCGCTGCATCACACCGTGCCGTATCCGCTGGTGGCCAAGGTCTGCTCGCCGGACCTGGCCCACAAAACCGAATTGGGCGCGGTCCGTGTCGGCGTCGCGGACGGACAGGCGCTGGCGCTTGCCGCGGACCAGATGCTGGATGCGGTGCGCCGCCGGGCGCCGCAGGCGCAAATCGACGGCATCCTGGTCCAACCTATGGAAAGCCGGCTGATCGAGCTGATCCTGGGCTATCGGCACGACCCGCTGGTGGGCCCCACCGTGTTGCTGGGCGCAGGCGGCATCGCCGCCGAGCTGTCGCCGGACTTCGCGCTGCGCCTGGCGCCGGTGTCCCTGGAGGAAGCCCGCCGGATGATCGTCCAAGTGCGCCAGACCCGGCTGATCCGGGGGTTCCGTGGCTTGCCCGAAGGCGATTGCGAGGGCTTGGCCCGCACCATCGCGGCGTTCTCGACGCTGGCCTGCCTGGCGGGTGTGCAGGTGGAGGAAGCCGAAATCAACCCCTTGTTCGTCCGCGCCGACGGCGTGGTCGCCGTCGACGGCCTGGTCCGCCTGGCCTGACCCCTACCCATTTTTCCACTCTTGCATCGGGAACTACCTAGATGGACTTCAAGCTGACACCGGAACAACAGGATTTCCAAACCGCGGTGCGGCGTTTCGCCGACCGCGAACTGCGCGACGGCGCCGTCGAACGCGCCCATTCCGACGACTACCCCTGGGACGTCGCCCGCAGCATGGCCGGACAGGGCCTGCTGGGCATCACCGTGGCTGAACAGGACGGCGGCGTTGGCGGTTCGCTGATGGACGCCGTCATCGCCATCGAGACCGTGGCATCCGTCTGCCCCCGTAGCGCCGACGTGGTGCAGGCGGGCAACTTCGGCGCCATCCGCGTGCTGGCCGAATACGGCAGCGCGCGGCAAAAGCAGAAGTACCTGACCGCATTGCTCGCCGGCGAAGGCCTGATTTCGGTTGGCATGACCGAGCCCGATGCCGGCTCGGCGGTGACTGAACTGAAAACCAGCGCCACCCGGGCCGATGGCGGCTGGCGCATCAACGGCACCAAGATCTTCACGACCCACGGCCCGCACGCCAGCGTGATCCTGACCTATGTGCGCTTCGGTCCGGGAACGGGCGGCATCGGGTCGGTGCTGATCGACACCAAGGCCGACGGCGTGAAACTGGGCAAACGGTCCGCGTTCATGTCCGGCGAGGAATGGGTCGAGATCTTCTTCGACAACGTGTTCGTGGCCGACGACATGGTCGTCCTGGGCGAGGGCGGCTTCAAGAAGCAGATTGCCGGTTTCAACGTGGAACGCATCGGGAACACGGCGCGGTCGCTCGCACTGGGCCGCTATGCCTACGAAGAAGCGCGCAACTGGGCGATGCAGCGCAAGCAGTTCGGCCGGCTGTTGTGTGAATTCCAGGGGCTGCAATGGAAATTCGCGGATATGCGGATCAAGCTGGATGCCGCCCAGTTGCTGCTGTACCGGGCGGCGATCGGCGCGGACACCGGATTCCCGTCGGCGACCGACACGGCGATAGCCAAGGCCTACTGCAATCAGGTGGGTTTCGACGTGGCCAATGACGCCTTGCAGGTGCTGGGAGGGCTGGGCTACAGCCGGGAATCGCTGGTCGAGTACTGCGTGCGCCGGTGCCGCGGGTGGATGATCGCGGGGGGATCCATCGAGATCCTGAAGAACCGCATCGCCGAAGGCATCTTCGAACGCAGCTTTTCGCAGCGTCCGCCGCGCTGAAGGTCACTGCGCGTGGGCCTTCGCCAGGTCGAAAGCCCGGCCATGGCGCACCATGCCGGCGTGGAAGTCCTTGCTGAGCGCGGCCAGGGTGACGGCGCCGAACCGCTCCATCAGCAAGGCTTCGGCGTCTTCGAAGGCGCCGGTCAGCGCCTTGTTCACGGCCGCCTCGACCAGGCAGCCTGGCGAATCGCTGCGGTTGCCCATGGCGAAGATCTCGGGCGACCCGAGCGCTTCGTAGATGTCGCGCAGCGTCACCCGATTGAAATCGCACGAGATCGTCCAGCCGCCGCCATGGCCTTTCTCGGAATGCACCAGCCCCTGGTCGCGCAGCCCGCCCATGATGCGGCGGATGACGACGGGGTTGGTCTGCATGACGTGGCCCAGGTCTTCCGAGGTCATGGGGCCGGGCGCCTCGGCCATATGCAGCAGGACATGCAGCACGCCGGAAAGTTTGCTGTCTCTTCTCATGCAACGCATGCTATTGCATGAGACGCGCCGGGGTCAAACGGCGTCACCCCGCGGGGACGGTCAACTGCGCCTGGCCGACCAGCTGCCTTTGCCGGCCGCCGTGCCGCTCATCGTCTTGCCGTTGACTTCGCCGGTATAGCGCACGCCGTTGGCGCTGAACGAAATCGCGTTGCCATTCAGGCGGGCGTCCGATATGTCGGCCGATCCCAGCTTGCCCGACAGCATCTGGTACTGCTGCGTCAAGTGCAGCGTCTGGCCGTCGACCTCCCATTTTCCCTCCACCTTGGCGGGCACGATCCAGAGCAGCGCGGTGCAGTAGGTGGAGCAGTCCTTGGTGACGGTTTCGGCCGCGTCGGGTTCCCAGTCGCCCATGCGGAACGTGTTGGACACCACCCGGGTGCCAGGCGGCAACTGCAGCAGGGTGGGCCGCAGTTTTTCGTTGATGGTCGACAGCAGGAACATGGTGATCACGTCTGCCTTGGACAGGTCGGTCTGGAACAGGTCGGCCGCCACAAAGGTGGCGCGGTCCGCGACCCCGGCCCGTTGCGCGTTGCGGCGCGACAGTTCCACCAGGTCGGGGTTGTATTCGATGCCTTGCGCGGTCAGGCCGCGCTGCGCGGCGGTGATCACGGTGCGGCCATCGCCGGAACCCAGGTCCATCAGCCGGTCTTTCGGCGTGACCTTGGCCATGTCCAGCATCTTGTCCACCAGCGTCTGCGGCGTGGGCACCCAGATCACGTCCTTGCCGTCCTGGCCGACGTCCGGCACGTATTCCTCTTGGGTCGCAGGCGTTGCAGCGGGCTGGGCGGTGGCGATGGACGCATAGGCCACGGACAGAGCCATGGCGGTAGCCACCAGGATGGCCCGGCGCCGGGGCAGGCGCGGAAGGCGGCTGGCGACAGGGGGGTGAGTCGAGGGTTGCATAGTGGGCTCTCCTTGTAGGTCAACAACTGCAAACGAACCGCGGGCGTGGCGTGCGCCCGCCAGGAAAAACACGCGCTAGCCCGGCAACCGGGCAGGTTTGAGCAAGCGCAGCATGGGGATGCCGGCCGCCAGGACGGCCAATCCGATCAAGGCGCCGGCGCCCGCATAGACCGCGCTCGAATAGACCAGGCCGGCGCAGGTCAGGCCCAGCAGCAGCGGGGGCAGGGGATAGAGCGGTACGCGGAACGGCCGGGGCTGCTCGGGATCCAGCTGGCGCAGGCGCCACACCGATGCCGCCACCAGCAGCATGAAGATCCAGAAGACCGGCGCGGTATACGCCACCAGCGTCTGCACGCTGTTCTGGCTGAAGGCGCCCAAGGCCACCAGCACCAGGGTGATCGCGCCTTGGGCCAGCAGGGCGGCGACCGGCGTTTCTTTGCGGGCGCTCCAGCCCGCCAGCGCGTGCAGCCGCGGCACGTCGCGGCCCAAGGCGTAATAGACGCGGGCGCCGGTGATGATGGTGCCGTTGATGGTGCTGAGCGCGGTCGCGCAAATAGTCAGGCTGAGCAGCGCGGCGGCGTAGGGGCCGGCCGCCAGCTGCATGACATCGGCGCCCAGCGCGGGGGTGTCGCGCAGGCCTTGCAGGCCGAAGATCTCCAGCAGCGCCAGGTTCGTCAGCACGTAGGCGCCCGTCACGATGGCCGTGCCGATCAGCAGCACCCGGCTCATGTTGCGGCCGGGATTGCGCAGTTCGCCGCTGAGGTAAGCGGCTTCGTTCCATCCGCCATAGGTCAGCAGCACGAACACCATGCCCATGCCCATCAGGCCCGCCGGGCTGCCGGCAAGGGGCGAGGGCGTGGCGGCCGCGGCAGCGTCGCCCGACGCGGTCAGGCTGGCGAGCAGTACCGCCCCCAACGCGGCGAGGGTCAGTACGGTGAACACCCATTGCAGCCGTTTGGAATAGCGCGTGCCCACGATATTCAGCGCGGTCAGGGCCGCTACCGAGATCGCGGCGTGCGCCGCCGGACCGTAGGCGCCCAGCGGCATCAGGCGCTGGGCGTAGTCGCCGTAGATGTAGGCGACGACCGCGATCGCGCCGGTCTGGATCACCGTACAGCGGGCCCAGGCAAACATCAGGCCCACGCGCGGGCCCCAGGCCCGGGTCAGGTACAGGTATTCGCCGCCGGCGCCGGGATAGGCCGAGCCCAGTTCCGCATAGCACAGCGCGCCGACCAGCATCACCAGGCCGCCCGCGCACCACAGTGCGATGTACATGGCCTCGGAGCCCGCATGTTGCGCGACCAGCGGCGGAAACCCGAAGATGCCGATGCCGATCACCACGCCGACCAGCACGACGATGGCGTCCATGACCGATAACCCCGGTTTCGCCTCGTCAAGCATACGGGGCGAAATCGCGGCGGCGCGCGGACGGATCAGTGTCATGGGAGCTCTCGGAGGGGCGGCGGGAGACAGGTACGGCGCGTGCCGGAGAAGGCGCCTGACGATAACCTGAACAATTAGCGACCGTTACGAGTGCAATAAAGTTTCTGCGGGTTTTCCCCGAAAAGACGATGTATTCGTGCAAAAGCGCCGAATAGCATCGTCTATTTGACTTTAATTTAGCTATGTATCATGTTGAATTAATTGAATTAAACGGCTTTATTAAAGTGAATTAGTTAAAGTAACTTCTTAATATTGGAGCGCTGTCATTTTCTAACGTTGACCGTCATGGACCGCGACGGCGTCCTTCGTCAGCCCCCCTAATCGGGAATGCACTCGGCCACCCGTGCCCATCACCAGCGCGAACAGGATTTCGCCGGCACGCGGCGCATCCTGGATGCCGATTTCGATGCTGTTGAAGTGGCTGCGCACGTAAGACGCATGGATGTAATGCACGGGCACCATGACGCGGTATCCGGCAACCGCCACGGCCTTCACCGCGGGCACCATCGCCTTGGGTTCGCCCAGCACCGTTCGCATCGCCCAGCCGCCGGCCTCGTGCCAGACGGCGCCATGCTCCATCTCGCCATCCAGGCCGACGATCGCGGCCTTGCTGTAGACCTCGATGTTGTCCTTGCCCAGCGTGTCGACCAGTTCGGTGGCCAGCAACGTGCCCAGCGTGCGCAACTCGGCCATGAACGGCATCAGGTCCGGTTCGTACCGGCCTGCGTAGGGGTTCTTGATGACGGCGCACGAGGCGGCCAGTTTCAGCGGCCGGGCGGGGGCCGGGCCGTTTTCGTGGAAGGTGGTTTCAACGATCAGGCAACGCTTGCGGATTTCAATCAACGACATGGGAAGTTCCGTTAGGTAGAGGGAATGAAAGGCGTCATTGCGGCGGAATGCCGGTTTCCTTGACGATCGCGGCCCATTTGTCGATCTCGGCCACCACGAAGGCGCCGAACTCGGCGGGGCTTTGCGTCTTTACGGTCAGCCCCTGGCGGGCGTAGGTTTCCTGCAGTTCCTGGTTGGCCAGAGCGATATCCAGGGAGCGGGCCAGCCGGTCGGCCACGGGCTGGGGCAAGCCTGCGGGCCCCATCAGTCCGAACCAGACCGTCAGGTTGAAGCCCGGGGCGCCGGATTCGTTCAAGGTAGGGATGTCGGGCGCCAGCGGGAAACGGTCGGGCGTGCTGACGCCGTACGTCTTGACCTTGCCGGCACGGGCTTGCTGCAAGCCGTTGGCCAGGTCGGTGAACGTCAGGTCGACGGTGCCGCCGATGACGTCGGTCAGCGCTTGCGGGCCGCCGCGGTACGGGACGGCGGTGACGGTGATGTCGCCCATGGCGGCGAGCTTGGCGCCGAACACCTGCGCGCTGCCCGATCCGTAGGCGTAGGTGAGCTTGCCGGGGTGCTGGCGGCCATAGGCGAACAGTTCGCCCACGTTGGCGCCTGCCGTCTTGGGCGCGCCCACCAGCAGATACGGCGTTTCCGCGACGGCGCCAATGGGCGCAAGGTCTTTCGCCGGGTTGTACGGCAGGTCCTTGAACAAGCTGACGCCGCTGGCGGCGGTAGAGACGCCCACCACCACCAGCGTATAGCCGTCGGGCTTGGCGCGCGCCACGTCGTGGGTGCCGATGATGCCGTTGGCACCGGGCTTGTTTTCCACGACGACGGGCTGGCCCAGGTCGGTGGCCATGTGCTTGCCCAGGCTGCGCGCCACCACGTCGGTGATGCTGCCGGGCGGGAAGGGCACGACCATCCGGATCGGGTGGTCGGGAAAAGCGGGGGCCGCCGGCGCTGGGGCGGCGGCAGTCAGCCCCAGCGCCAGGGCGATGGAGGTGGCGGTTCTGTGCATGGTGTTGTCTCCCTGATGGCGGATAGGCCTTTGTTATCGGTGTCGTGCCGCGCGCTTAACCGGCGCCGTGCCGCGTTTCCAGATAGCGGTAGATCTCCGTGTTGTCCGCGGCAGCGGGCAGGGCTTGCAGCGCCTGTTGCCACAGACCGGTGCATAGCGACAGTTGCGGCGCCGGCACGCCCGACAGTTGCTGCAGGCTGTCCGCGGTGCGCAGGTCCTTGGCCATCAGCGCCAGGGCGAAACCGCCATTGAACGTGCGCGGCACGATGAACTGGGCCAGCTTGGTTTCAGTGGCGACGTTGCGCCCGCTGGACGCGTTCAGCACTTGGGTGAAGATCGCCGGGTCCAGATCCATCCCCTGGGCGATCAGCATCGCTTCACTGGCCGCCAGCAGGCCCGCGGCGTAGACATAGTTGTTCAGCGCTTTCATGGCGTGCGCCGAGCCCACCGCACCGGTGTGGATCAGGGTCGCCCCCATGCGGGACAGAATCGGCCGCACCCGTTCCAGGTCGTCGGCCAGTCCGCCCGCCATGATCGCCAGCGTGCCGTTGGCGGCTTTGGCGACCGCGCCGGATACCGGGGCATCGATCAGCGTGATGTCCGCCTCATGCAGTAGCGGCGCCAGCCGCAGGGTGTCGGCCGGGTTGGACGAGCCCATGTCGATCAACGTCGCCCCGCGCGGCAGCAATGCTGCCAGGCCGGGCGAATCGGGCCCGCCTTCAATGACCGCGTTGGTGACCGCGCTATTGGGCAACATCGTAATGACCACCTCGCAGTCCGCCAGGTCGGCCAGACCGGCAGCCGGCCGCAGCGTGAGGTTCCAGGCGGGATGGGCCTTCAGGCGATCGAACCGCTGCGGGTCTCGGTCGTAGGCGCGGATGCAGAAGGCTTCCGCGCCGGCCAGGTTCTCAAGCATCGGCAGGCCCATCATGCCCAGGCCGATGAATCCCAGTTTCAACGTCATGCAATCCCTTTATCGAAACGGCCGGATCGGCGTCCGGCGACGACTCTGGATGCTACCGATGGGGCAGAATTTCCTCTTATGCTAAGTTGACCGGGGGATATAACAATTGATTATCGGAACAGAGCAATGCGGTTCAAGCTGAGGCAGATGGAGGTGTTCCGGGCGGTGATGCTGACCGGGTCGATGAACGGGGCGGCCAAGCTGCTGTTCGTGTCGCAACCGGCGGTCAGCCGGCTGATCGCGCATACCGAGCAAAGCCTGGGCCTGCAATTGTTCGCCCGTGACAAGGGCAAGCTCACCCCCACGCCCGAGGCGCACCGGCTGTTCGAGGAAGTGGGGCCGCTGTTTGAAGAGGCGCTGCGTATCGATGAATTCGCGCGGGATCTGGCCGCAAGGCCGGAAGGGGCGCTGACCTTGTGCTCCAGCCCCAGCCTGGGACTGAACTTCCTGCCGCCGGTCATGGCGCGGTATCTGGAACGCTATCCGAACGTCCGGCTGAAATACCACACCACGCTGCTTGCGGACATGGGGCACGAGCTCTTGGGGCGCAAGGCCGAGCTGGCCGTGTCGGTACTGCCCATCGACCACCCCAATCTGATCGTCGAACCGTTCGCCACCGGGCAGATGGTCTGCATCCTGCCGACGGGGCATCCGCTGGCGGCCCAAGCGGAAGTGGGGCTGGCCGAACTGGCCGCGTACCGGCTGGTCCTGTACAGCCGCAACATCCCTTTCGGCCAATTGGTGGCGGCGGCGTTCCAGCGGGCAGGCGTCGCCTGGACCGCGTCGGTCGACATCGTGCGGGCCGAACTGGCTTGCGCACTGGTGCGGGCGGGCGCAGGGGTGGCGATCGTGGACCAGTTCTCGGTGGGGCAGGACGGGTGGCCGGGGCTCGTCGTGCGGCCGCTGCGCGAATCGATCCCGTTGGCGTTGAGCCTGGTGCGGTCCCGCTTCGATGCGCCCAGCCGCCACGCGCAGCGGTTCGTGCGGGTGTTAAAGGAATATGCCGGAACCCGGGCGGGGCTCGGCCCCGACCCCGGAGGGTCGGGCGGCGTTGACCCGGGGATTGCCTAGCCGGCCAGTTGCCTGCAGAGTTCGGCCGCGTATTCCTGGCCGCCGCGCATCCGCAGGTACTCGGCATGGCGCTGCCGATACACGGGGTTGAACGTGTCCAGGCGCTGGCGTCCGCGGAACAGGTCTTCCATGCCGGCGCGCTTCCAGATCATCGTGTCCGCGCGGACTTCCGCGCGGGTCTTCATGCCTTTGCTCTGCATGCTGCGGTAGCTGGCCAGCTTTTCGGGCGGGGCGTCGCAGGTCGCCAGCACGGCCGCGGGTGGCACGGCGGGCGCCAGGGGTTGCGCCTGGGCGGTCGCACCGGTAGCGGCAAGCGCCAACGCAAGGAACAGCGGGCGAGAGATCGTCGTCATGGCATTCACCGGTTGGCGTTGGCAAGGCCGCGCTCAAGCTCAAGCGCCTGTTGATACTCGGGGCCCGTGCGCATGCGCACGTAGTCGGCATAACGTGTGCGGTAGTCCAGCCCGAAAACATCGGGCTCCAGTTCGCCGCGGTGCAGGTCGGCCAGGCCAGCCTGGGTCCAGAGCCTGAGGTCGGCGCGGACTTCTGCGCGGGTCTTGGACGACGGCTGGTAGACCTGGGCCGGATAATCCTGTTCGCCGTAAGTGACGAGGCCGGCGGCTTTGGCCTGCTGCAATTCGGTGGCGACCTGTGCCCGGGTCTTGGGCTCGGCCAGCGCGGCGGGGGCCGCGGCAGCGAAAGACACGGCAAGGGCCAGCAGCATCGATAGGCGTTGAGTCGGACGGTTCATTGTTTCTCCATGGAACGGGTTGGGCGTACCAACAAGTCTAGGGAGAGGCCTCCGACAGGAAGCGGACCGCCAGATTAGTTTTCTGTAATGTCGCGCGCGGCGTCGTTGACGCGCGGCTTCGACACGCTGAAGCCGATGACCGTCGACCGTCCTTCTGACCGCACGAAGCTGCTTCCGCCGTGCATGCGGGCGATGGCTGCCACGATGGCCAAGCCCAGTCCGTGATGGTCGCCGTCGAACCCGCGGGCCTCATCCGTCCGGTAGAAGCGATGGAACAGGCGCGGCAGATGCTCCGCCGGTATGGGTTCACCGGCATTGCGCACGGCGATCTGCACCTCGTGCGCGCCGCGTTCGGATACGCTGATGTCGATCACGCTGCCCTGGTCGGCATAGCGGACCGCATTCGACACCAGATTCGACACCGCCCGCTGGAACAGCCGGCGGTCGATGGCGGCGGTGGCCCCGCCGAACACGCGAATCAGCAGCCCGGCCTCCAGGGCTTCCGCCTCGTGGTATTGACCGACTTCCTCGACCACGCCGGCCAGATCGCCCTCCCAGGTGGCGCGAGCCTGCGCGCCGCGGTCGGCTTGGGACAGGAACAGCATGTCGTTGACGATGCTGGACAGCCGGTGCAGCTCCTCCAGATTGGAGCCCAGGATCTCGCGCAGGGCGTCCTGTGATGGCCGGGTCTTCAGCGCCAGTTCCGTTTCGCCGATCAGGGTCGCAAGCGGCGTGCGCATCTCGTGCGCCACGTCGGCGTTGAAGCCCTCCATCTGCACATAGGCGCGCTCAAGCCGTTGCAGCACGGCGTTGAACTGGCGCACCAGCGGTCGGACTTCGTCGGCCTGGCCGCTTTCGTCCAGCCGTTCGCCGATGCGATCTGGCGACAACTGGGCGGCTTGGGTAGCCAGGGCGTCCAGTGGCGCCAGGCCCCGGCGTACCAGCATCGTGGCGACCATGGCGGCCACGATGGCGCCGACCAGCGCGCAGCCGAACAGCGTCCAGGCCAGGGCGCGGCGCAACCGGATGTCGGGCGTGATGTCCAGCACCAGTTCGGCGCTCATGGAATCTCCCGGCGTGCTGGGGTGGGGCAGCGAAAAGGTGATGCGACGGTCGTGGTCGACGTCGTTGTCGCCGCTGATCGGGCTGCCGTAGGCGACCTTCTCGCCGTCGATCTCCAGTTCCAGCGAGAAATCCGGACGTCCGTAGAAGAAATCATCAAGCTTGTGGCGCAGCCGCGCCGAGTCGCCGCTGCCGCGGTTCTCTTCGACCAAGTGGCGGATCACCTCGACTTTCTGCTGAAGCAACGCGTCCTGGCGGTAGCTGAGGTTGAGATTGGTGGCGTAATAGACCGCCATGCACACCAGGCCGAGCGCAATGAAAGTCTGGATAGCGAGCCAGCGCGACAGCCAGCGGCGCAGCGATCGGGGGCGGCGGACGGCGGGCATCAGTCTTCGCGGATCTCAAGCACGTAGCCCATGCCGCGCACGGTATGCACAAGCTTCTTCTCGAACGGGTCGTCGATCTTGCCGCGCAGCCGTCGCACCGCGACTTCGACCACATTGGTGTTGCTGTTGAAATTGATGTCCCACACCTGTTCAGCCAGTTCCAGGCGGGACAGGACTTCGCCCTGTTTGCGCATCAGCAGCGCCAGCAGGGTGAATTCCTTGGCGGTCAGGTCCAGGCGCACGCCATCGCGGCTGGCGCGGCGGCGCAGCAGATCCAGCTCCAGCCCGTCGACCCGCAACAGGTTCTGGCTGCGGATCTCCGTAAGCTGGTGCCCGCTGCGCCGGCCCAGCGCCAGCACCCGGGCCAGCAACTCAGACAGCGCGAAGGGCTTGACCAGGTAGTCGTCGGCGCCGTCGCGCAGCCCCTTGACCCGGTCTTCGATCTTGTCGCGCGCGGTCAGCATCAGCACCGGCGTGCGAGAGAAGGCCCGGATGTCGCGCAGCACGGAGAACCCGTCCATGCCGGGCAGCATCACATCCAGCAAGATCAAGTCGTACAGGCCTTCGCGGGCCAGATGCAGGCCGTTGACGCCGTCGTGCGCGACGTCGACGACATAGTTGTGTTCGGTCAGTGCCCGCCGCAGATATTCGGCCAGCTTTTTCTCGTCTTCGATTACCAGGACTTTCATGGGGGCCAGGAAGAAGGGGGCAAAGGCGGCAGCGCCATGCCGCAATGGCCCGTCGGTACGGGCCGGCGGGGCGAGCCGCCCCGCAAGGGGCGTCCGTGGCGATTTTACGGCGCAATCGCATTGGAAGAGCGGGCGGCCGCCGCCGGGGCAGCGGCCGCGCCGGATGGGCGGCCTTGGAGGCCGGCCCGGGAATCAACCCGGAATCACCTCGGAATCAACCCGGCGTATAGATGTCGGCCAGGCGGGCGCGCTCGGCCGGCGTGACGGCTTCGACTTCGGCCAAAGCGTCGGCGCGGGTGCGGGACGTGCCCTGCTTGGCCCAGGCGGGCTTGGGCAGGTTGCGGTAGGTCAGGAACCATTGGCGTTTGTCGGCTTTTGCCTCGGCCAGTTCGGCCTCGACCTGATCACGGGATTTGCCGCCGGCCGCGTGTTCGGGGGCGATGGTGTAGCCGATCTCGGTGTCCGTCTGGTGCCAGACGCTGTTCGCACTGGCCAGGGCAGGCACGCTGATCAGGGCGGTCAAAGCGAGGGTGGCGGCGATACGGGTCTTCATCAGGAATCTCCTCGGTGCGTGCGTCGGACTGGCGGCGGTTGCCTGGCCAGCGCCTACACGCTGTTTGTGAAACGGTGGAGACACTTTACGAATTCAAGTTCGTCAATTCGCATACACCCTGATTACGAATTCGTAATGCCGCGAACCTTACGGAAATGTCATGTCGCGGTCGAGATTTTGACGAGGGCGCCTGGATACAGTGCCGGCACACCCATCCTCTTGATCCCCGCCTGGCATCGCCGCAGGCTGTCTTCGTTGGTTGACCCATGCGTTTATCCGTCTTACCGCTTGCCGTCGCGGCCTTGGCCGCAGCGTTCGCCTTGCCTGCCCGCACCGCGGCGCAGCCCCTGACCCTGGAACGCGCCATGTCCGCCGCGTTCGACAACAACCCGGGTTTTGCCGCCGCGCGCAACGAGGCCGCGGCCAGCGAGGGCCAGCTGACGCAGGCCGGCCTGCTGCCCAATCCGTCATTGGAGGTCAGCGTGGACGACACCCAGAAAGCCACGCGCACCACGACCACGATGCTGAGCGTGCCGATCGAAACCGGCGGCAAGCGCGGCGCGCGCATCACGGCAGCCGGCCTGTCGCGGGATATCGCGCAGCGCGACCTGTCGGCGGCGCGCGCCAGTCTGCGGTCCGCGGTGATCGCCGCCTTTTTCGAGGCGGCCGTGGCGCAGGAGGCCGTGCGCGTCGCTCGCGGCAATACGGATATCGCCAATAGCGCATTGCGCCTGGCCGAGCGGCGCGTGGCTGCGGGCAAGGCGCCGCCGCTGGAAAGCAGCAAGGCCCAGGTGGAGCTGGCCAATGCGCGCATCGAGGCCCGCGCGGCAGACGCGGCGCTGGAAGCCGCCCGCCGCAAGCTGGGCTTGCTATGGGGCAACGCCCAGCCCGACTTCGACCGCGTCGACGGCAAACTGGACGCCTTGCCCCAGCGGGGTTCGCTGGACGATCTGAGCGCGGCGCTGAGTGATGCGCCCTTGATGCAAGGCGGCCGGCTGGCCGTGGACCTCGGCCGGGCGCAGCTGGAAGTCGAGAAGAGCAAGCGCTATCCGGACATCACGCTCAGCGCCGGCGTGGCCCGCGACAACGAGGCCGGCCGCAACAAGGCCCAACTGGGCGTATCGATCCCGCTACCGCTGTTCGACCGGAACCAGGGCAACGTCTATGCGGCCACGATGCAGGCCTACAAGGCGCAAGACACCTATCGCGAACTGGCGGCGCGCCTGACGGGCGACTTGCTGCAGGCCGTGTCCCAGTTCGACCTGGCGGTGGGGGCCGCCCGCGAATACCGGGGCGCCGTGCTGCCTGGGGCCGCCCAGGCCTATGACGCCGCCCGCAAAGGTTTCGAAGCCGGCAAGTTCGGCTTCCTGGAAGTGCTGGACGCCCAGCGCACGCTGTCCCAGGGAAATATCGCCTACCTGACGGCGCTGGCCTCGGCCTACCAGGCCTCCGCGGAAATCGACCGCATTCTTGGACGTTGAAAAGAACCCCAAACATGGCAAAGCATCGAACTGAATCCGTCCGCGCACGCAACGCGCTGGCCATCGCCGTCTTGTCCGGCTTGTTGTTTGGCCCGGCGGGTGCCGCGTGGGCGGATGCGCCGGCCAAACCGGGCCAGTCTGCGCCACCCGCCACAGGCGCGGGCCACGGGCACGCCGAAGGGGAGGCCGACCACGACGAAACCGGGAACGAAGAAGAAGGGAAGGTGACGCTGTCTGCCGAACAGATCGCCGTAGCGGGCATCAAGGTCGCCGTCGCCGCGCCGGCCTCGGTGGCCCGCTCCGCGGCGTTCCCGGGCGAAATCAAGTTCAACGCCGACCGCACCGCCCACGTCGTGCCCCGCATGGCGGGCGTGGTCGAAAGCGTGTCGGCCGACCTCGGCCAGCAAGTCCGCAAGGGCGATCTGCTGGCCACGGTTTCCAGCGCGGCCTTGTCGGAACTGCGCAGCGAATGGCTGGCGGCCGTGAAGCGGCGCGACCTGGCGGCGCAGAACCATCAACGCGAACGCCGGCTCTGGCAAGAGAAGGTGTCGGCCGAGCAGGACTACCAACAGGCCCGCACCGCGCTCGAAGAAGCGCGGATCGCCGTCCAGAACGCCGAGCAGAAATTGCGCACGGCGGGCGCATCGCCTCAGTCCAGGGACCTGGGCATTCTGGAAATCCGGGCGCCGTTCGACGGCGTCATCGTGGAAAAACACATCGCGCTGGGCGAGGCGCTGGCGGACACCGCCAGCATCTTCACGCTGTCGGACATGCGCACGGTCTGGGCGGAATTCGTGATTGCGCCGAAGGACCTGCAGGACGTGCGCGTGGGCGAGCGGGCCCGCGTCGCCTCGGCGGCATTCGCCGACACCGCGGACGGCAAAGTGTCGTACATCGGCTCGCTGCTGGGACAGCAGACACGCACTGCGACCGCCCGCGTCACGCTGGACAACCCGGACATGGCCTGGCGCCCGGGCCTGTTCGTGTCCGTCAACGTCGTGGTCCAGACCTCCGACGCGGCGGTGGCCGTCGCCGCCGAGGCCGTGCAGACGATCGAAGACCGGCCGGCGGTGTTCGTCGAGGTGCCCGGCGGCTTCCAGGCTCAGCCGGTAACGCTCGGCAAGCAGTCTGAGGATCAGGTCGAGGTGCTGGCCGGCCTGGAGGCCGGCACCCGCTACGTCACCCGCAACGCCTTCGTCCTGAAGTCCGAGCTGGGCAAAGCCAGCGCCGATCACGCGCACTGAGCCGGAGCCAAGCATGTTTGAACGCCTTATCCGTTTCGCCATCGAACAGCGCTGGCTGGTGCTGTTCGTCACCCTGGGCATGGCCGCCATCGGCGTCTACAACTATTCCAAGCTGGCCATCGACGCCGTGCCCGACATCACGAACGTGCAGGTGCAGGTCAACGTGGGCGCGCCGGGCTATTCACCGCTTGAGACCGAGCAGCGCATCACCTATCCGATCGAAACGGTCATGGCAGGCCTGCCCGGCCTGCAGCAGACCCGCTCGACCTCGCGCTACGGCCTGTCGCAGGTCACCGTCATTTTCAAGGACGGCACCGACATCTATTTTGCCCGGCAACTGGTCAACCAGCGGCTGCAGGAAGCCCGGGAAAGCCTGCCGGAGGGCGTGACGCCGACCATGGGGCCGATTTCGTCCGGACTGGGCGAGATCTATCTATGGACCGTGGAAGCCGACCCGTCCGCGCGCAAGGAGGACGGCACGCCCTATACGCCGACCGACCTGCGCGAAATCCAGGATTGGGTCATCAAGCCGCAATTGCGCAACCTGGCCGGCGTGACCGAAATCAACTCCATCGGCGGCTACGCCAAGGAATACCAGGTGGCGCCCAGCACGGAGCGGCTGGCGTCCTACGGCTTGACGCTGACGGATGTGATGACGGCGCTGGACCGCAACAACGCCAACGTGGGCGCGGGCTACATCGAGCGCAATGGCGAGCAATACCTGATCCGCGCGCCGGGTCAGGTCCGTTCAATCGACGACATCAAGGACATCGTCCTGACCTCGGTGCAGGGCCAGGCCATCCGCATCCGTGACATCGCCGACGTCGGGATCGGGCGCGAACTGCGCACGGGCGCGGCCACCGACAACGGCGAAGAGGTGGTGCTGGGCACGGTGTTCATGCTGATCGGCGAAAACAGCCGCAGCGTTTCGCAAGCCGTGTCCGCGCGGCTGGACACCATCAACAAGTCGCTGCCGCAGGGCGTGAAGGCGGTGACCGTCTACGACCGCACGAACCTGATCGACAAGGCCATCGCCACGGTCAAGAAGAACCTGCTGGAGGGCGCGGCGCTGGTCATCGTCATCCTGTTCGTCTTCCTGGGCAATATCCGGGCGGCGCTGATCACGGCGATGATCATCCCCTTGTCGATGCTGTTCACCTTCACCGGCATGGTTGCCTACAAGGTCAGCGCCAACCTGATGAGCCTGGGCGCGCTGGACTTCGGCATCATCGTGGACGGGGCGGTGGTGATCGTGGAGAACTGCGTGCGGCGCCTCGCCCACGCCCAGGAGCACCACCGGCGGCCGCTGACGCGCGCCGAACGCTTCCACGAGGTGTTCGCGGCGGCGCGCGAGGCCCGCAGGCCCCTGTTGTTCGGCCAACTGATCATCATGGTGGTCTATTT
The DNA here is from genome assembly GCF_057314935.1 of Achromobacter sp. Lineage (NCBI taxonomy): Bacteria > Pseudomonadati > Pseudomonadota > Betaproteobacteria > Burkholderiales > Alcaligenaceae > Achromobacter > Achromobacter sp. The sequence goes on along the minus strand of NZ_DBHKZA010000021.1, from coordinate 24,914 downwards.
GCCGATCTTCGCGCTGAGCGGGGTGGAAGGGCGGATGTTCCACCCGATGGCGCTGACGGTGGTGCTGGCCTTGCTGGGCGCGATGATCCTGTCGGTGACCTTCGTGCCAGCGGCGGTGGCGCTGTTCATGGGCAACAAGGTGTCCGAAAAGGAAAACCGGCTGATGCGGTGGGCCAAGCGCCGGTACGAGCCGCTGCTGGAAGGGGCGCTGCGCCGCACGCCGCTGGTGCTGGCCGGCGCCACGCTGTTCGTGGTGTTGTGCGGCGTGCTGGCCTCGCGCCTGGGCAGCGAATTCATCCCGAACCTGAACGAAGGCGACATGGCGATCCAGGCGCTGCGCATTCCCGGCACCAGCCTAACGCAGTCGGTCGAGATGCAAAAGCAGATCGAAAAGCGCCTGAAGGACAAGTTCCCGGAGATCGAACGCGTGTTCGCCCGCACCGGCACGGCGGAAATCGCCTCCGACGCCATGCCGCCCAGCATCTCAGACGGCTACATCATGTTGAAACCCGTGGACCAGTGGCCCACGCCGCGCAAGACGCACGCCGAGCTGCTGGCGGGCATCCAGGCGGAAGCCGCCCAGGTGCCGGGCAACAACTACGAGTTCTCGCAACCCATCCAGCTGCGCTTCAATGAGCTGATCTCGGGGGTACGCAGCGACGTGGCGGTGAAGGTCTTCGGCGATGACAACGCCGTGCTGAACAAGACGGCGGCGGAAATCGCGGCGGTGTTGCAGAAGGTGCCCGGGGCGTCCGAGGTCAAGGTCGAGCAGACCACGGGCTTGCCCATGCTTACCGTCAACATCGACCGGGCGCGCGCGGCCCGCTACGGACTGAGCCTGGGCGACGTGCAAGACACCATCGCCATCGCCGTCGGCGGGCGCGAGGCGGGCACCTTCTTCCAGGGCGACCGGCGCTTCGACATCGTGGTGCGCCTGCCCGAATCCGTGCGCGAGAACCTGGAGGCGCTACGCAAGCTGCCGGTCGCGCTGCCGCGGGCCGAGGGGCAGGCGCAGACCGCGTACATCCCCTTGAGCGAGGTGGCGTCGTTCGACCTGGCGCCGGGCCCGAACCAGATCTCGCGCGAAGACGGCAAGCGCCGCATCGTGGTCAGCGCCAACGTGCGCGGCCGGGACCTGGGGTCCTTCGTGGCGGACGCCTCCGCGGCCATCGGCGAACAGGTCAAGGTGCCTTCGGGATACTGGACCTCATGGGGCGGCACGTTCGAACAGTTGCAGTCGGCGGCCAAGCGGCTGCAGATTGTGGTGCCCGCGGCGCTGCTGCTGGTGTTTGCGCTGCTGTTCGCCATGTTCGGCAACGTCAGAGACGGGCTGGTGGTATTCACCGGCATTCCGTTCGCGTTGACAGGCGGCGTGCTGGCGTTATGGATGCGGGGCATTCCGCTGTCCATCACGGCGGCTGTCGGCTTCATCGCGCTATGCGGCGTGGCCGTGCTGAACGGGCTGGTGATGCTGTCGTTCATCAGTTCGCTGCGCGATGAAGGCAAGAGCCTCGACCAGGCGGTGCGCCTCGGCGCGCTGACCCGCTTGCGGCCGGTGCTGATGACCGCGCTGGTCGCCTCGCTGGGTTTCGTGCCCATGGCGATCGCGACCGGCACCGGGGCCGAGGTCCAGCGGCCGCTGGCGACCGTCGTGATCGGCGGCATCATTTCGTCCACCATTCTGACGCTGCTGGTGTTGCCCGCCCTTTATCGGCTGGTGCACCGGCGTGACCCCGAGGAAGAGGAGCTCGCCCATGCGAAAACTTGATCCCGCGGCGCGTCTGCCGTCGCTATCGGTCGTCATTCCCTTTCTGAACGAACGCGAGGTGTTGCCCCTGTGCCTGGCGCGCGTGCGCCGCGTGCTGGACGGCTTGGGCCTGCCGTACCAGATCGTCTTCGTCGACGACGGCAGCCGCGACGGCAGCGCCGAATACCTGCAAGGCATGCTGGCGACCGAAACGTCCTTGAAGCTGGTCCGGCTGAGCCGCAATTTCGGCAAGGAAGCAGCCATGACGGCCGGCATCGTCCATGCCGAGGGCGAGGCGGTCATCCTGCTGGACGCCGACCTCCAGGACCCGCCCGAACTGATACCCGAAATGGTGCAGGCCTGGCAGCAAGGCGCGGACGTCGTCTGCATGCGCCGGCGCAGCCGGGCAGGGGAGAGCTGGCTGAAACGCGCCTCTGCCTACGCGTTCTATCGCCTCTTGAACCGCCTTAGCCGCGCCGCGATTCCTGCCGACACGGGCGATTTCCGGCTGATGAGCCGTCGCGCGGTGCGGGCGCTGCTGAAGCTGCCGGAACGCTGCCGCTATATGAAAGGCCTGTATGCGTGGATAGGCATGCCGACCCGCATCATCGACTACGACCGCGCCCCGCGCGCGGCCGGCACGACCAAATGGAACTACTTCGCCTTGTTCCGCCTGGCGATGGAGGGCATCACGTCGTTTTCGACGGCGCCCTTGCGCTGGGCGACCGGCGTGGGCGCGGTTGCCGCGCTGCTGGGCGGCCTGCTGGGCGTGGCCGTCATCTTCAAGACCTTGATGTATGGCGACGACGTCGCGGGCTATCCGTCGCTGATGGCGACGATCACGTTCATGAGCGGCGTGCAGCTTCTGACCATCGGCCTGTTGGGCGAATACGTGGGCAAGACCTACCTGGAAGCCAAGCAACGGCCGGTGTACCTGGTGCGCGACGTGCGCAGCAGCCGCGCAACGCCGGTGACCGAGCTGCAGTCCAGTTCCCCGCTAGACGTGCGCGACTATGCGATCGACCGCTAAAGCCGCTTTTGCCGGCCTGTCCGTCATCCTGGTCATCCGGTTGGCGGCCATGGCGGTAATGCCCTTCGCAGACACGTCGGAACCTCGCTATGCCGAGATCGCCCGGATCATGGCCGCATCCGGAGACTGGATCACGCCCTGGTTCGCGCCGGGCGAACCCTTTTGGGGCAAACCGCCATTGGCCTTCTGGGCCCAGGCCGCCTCCGGCGCCTGGTTCGGCATGACCGAAATGAGCCTGCGCCTGCCGTCGTGGCTGGCGATGCTGGGCATGCTGGCCATCCTGCATGAACTGGGCCGCCGGCTGTATTCGCTGGGGGCCGCGAGGTGGGCGGTGCTGGTGTTCAGCACCATGCTGCTACCGTTGGTCGCGGCGGGCGCGGTGCTGACCGACCCGTTCCTGGCGCTGGGCATCACGCTGGGCATGGCGTCGTTCCGCCTGGCGCCCGACGCCTCGTCATGGTTTTGGCGTTATGGGCTATTCATCGGGCTGACCATCGGATTCCTGTCCAAAGGACCGCTGGCGCTTGTCTTGATGACGGGCGCGATCCTGCCGTGGCTGATCTGGCACGGCAATGGGCGGCGGTATCTGGGCGCCTTGCCGTGGGCCCGCGGAATCGCCTTGACCCTGGCGCTGACGCTGCCGTGGTATCTGCTTGCGGAGTGGAAGACGCCGGGTTTCCTGGAATACTTCATCGTGGGCGAACACGTGTTGCGTTTCATCGACCCGGGCTGGGCCGGCGACCGTTACGGGTCCGCGCACAGCCGGCCTTATGGCGCGATCTGGCTGGATTGGGTGTTGGCGACGCTGCCCTGGAGTCCGCTGGGCTTGTGGCTGCTGCTACGGGAGCGACGCGGCGAATTCGCCGCGCGGATCCGGATGTTCGGCCGTTCGCCGACCGCGTCCTATCTGTTCGCATGGGCGGTCGCGACCCCCGCGTTCTTTACCCTGTCGGGCAACATCCTCTGGACGTATGTGCTGCCCGCGCTGCCGCCGGTGGCGCTGGGCATCGGCGTCGGCCTGAGCCGGCTCGACGCGGTTCGGCTGCGCCGCGTCGCGCTCGGGTGCCTGATCCTGGTGCCCACGGCGGCGGTGGTGCTGGGCGCCTTGTCTATCGCGCAGCCCAACCGCTTCAAGACGGAGAAACAGTTGATCGCCCGCGCGGCGGCCGAGATGCAGCCGGGCGAACGGCTCTATTTCGTCGACAGCCGGCCGTTTTCGGCCCGCTTCTATTCGGGTGGCAGTGTCGGCATCGTGTCCCGGAAACGGCTGGGCGACATATTGCCGGGACGAGGCGGCCGGGTATTGCTGGCGGTCGAGAAGGGCGACCTGGCGGACATCCGCGACCGTATCACGGGTGTGATTGCTCCGCTCTACACCAGCCGACGATACGTCCTGCTAAGCGTTTCCATCGTGGAAAAACGTTAACGTGACAACGGCTTGCGTTAGATTGACAACTATTTTGGCGCCTATTTACTTGCAAATGGATCCTATTTATACTCCCGCCCGGAGTCGCCCCCCGATGGGTCGGCTTTCGCGTCATTGACTCTTGCTGCTCCTAGGTCGCACTGAGGATGACCGCCAATCATGGTGACGCCTCAACAGGGCGCTTGGAGAAGAGCAAGATGGCTAAGGCCAGAATTCAGAACGCGCGGGCAGGGTTCCCGCTGAACCGCCGTGCCGCGGCGATCGCCGCCGCGCTGGCCGGCTTGTCCAGCATGGCGCACGCCCAGACGGCGCCTTCCGCGCCCGCCGCGGCCACCGGACAAGCCGGGGAACTGGCTGCCGTGACCGTGACCGGCGACTGGTTGGGCACCCCGACCGAAGAAAAAGTGCTGTCCCACCCGGGCGCCCGCACCGTCGTCGAACAACAGCAGATCCAGGAAAGCGGGTCCAGCAGCGTGCGCGACGTGCTGCGGCAGATTCCCGGCGTCCAGGTGCAGGACAGCAACGGCACCGGCGGCAGCGACGTGTCGCTGAACGTCGGCGTGCGCGGCCTGACCTCGCGCCTGTCGCCCCGGTCCACGATCCTGATGGACGGCGTGCCGATGGCCTACGCGCCTTACGGCCAGCCGCAGCTGTCGCTGGCGCCCGTGTCGCTGGGCAACCTGGAATCGGTCGACGTGGTGCGCGGTGCGGGCTCGGTCCGCTATGGCCCGCAGAACGTGGGCGGCATCATCAACTTCGTGACGCGCGCGATCCCGCAGGACTTCACGACCAGCCTGAACGTCGGCAGCGAAATCTACAGCCACGGCGGCAACGTCAAGACCACGCCCAGCCTGTTCGTGGGCGGCACCACTGACAAGGGGCTGGGCGGCGCGCTGCTGTATTCGGGCACGCATGGCGACGGCTATCGGTCCAGCAACGATTCGACCGACATCGACGACGTGATCCTGAAGGGCGCCTACCGCTTTTCGGCGACCGACGACGTGGCCGTGTCGCTGCACCATTTCGAAGGCAAGGGCCGGATGCCCGGCGGCCTGACCACCGCGCAGTACTCGGAAGACCCGTTCCAGTCGACCCGCCAGTACGACCAGTTCACGGGCCGCCGCACGGACGGTTCGCTGAAGTACACGCACAATGACGGCGTCAACAACTTCGAAGTGCTGACGTACTACGTGGATTCGTACCGCGGCAGCTATATCGAGCAGGGCGGCACCGGCGCCACCGCCAACCAGTTCCGCCTGACCAGCGCGCCGCGCAGCTATCACTATTTCGGCTTCGAACCGCGTTATTCGCGCCTGTTCGATTCGGGTTCGTTCGTGCAGGAAGTCACCGTCGGCTACCGCTACCTGAAGGAAAGCAGCTCGGAAGTGGCCGGGCGCACCGCCTACTACAACCCGGCCGCCGGCGGCGATGCGTTCGACCTGAACATGCCCACCTACCAGACGAGCGACGGCGGCACCACCGCCCACGCCTTCTACATCGACGACCGCATCGACATCGGCAAGTGGACGATCACGCCCGGCGTGCGCTTCGAAAGCATCAGCACCTACAACAACGTCACCAACTTCAACACGGCGACCGGCGCCGTCACCAGCGCCTTGTCGCCGTCGATCGATTCGCGCGTGACCTTGCCGACGATGTCGGTGCTGTACCGCGTGGACGACAAGTGGTCGCTGTTCGCCAACGCCGGCAAGTCATTCGGCCCGCAGCAATACAGCCAGCTGGCGTCCACCACCGAAGGCCTGCACCCGGAAACCGCCAAGACCTATGAGATCGGCACGCACTTCGCGGGCCAGGCCTGGAGCGGCGAACTGACCCTGTTCAACATCGATTTCGACAAGGAATTGCAGCTGACGCGGTCGATCGTGGGCGAGGGCATGTGGACCGACTTGGGCGCCACCCGCCATCGCGGCGTGGAATCCGCCTTGCGCTACGACATGGGCGACCTCAGCGACGCCTTGCGCGGCCTGTCCGTCTACGCCACCTATACGTATACGCAAGCCATCGCCAAGGCTGGCGCCTTCGAAGGCCGCGACCTGCCGCTGTACTCGCGCCAGGTGGCGTCCGTCGGCGCCCGGTATGCCGTGCAGCGCTGGACCTTCAATGCCGACGTCTTCGCGCAATCCAAGCAGCGTTCGCCGGGTTCGCCGGACGCCGGCGCGGGCTATGTCACCGAGGAAGACGCCAGCGGACGTCTGGGCGACATCCCCGGCTTCGCCACGGTGGCGTTGCGGGCAGGCTATGATTTCGGCCGCGACATGAACAACCTGAAACTCGCCGTGGGCGTAAAAAACCTGTTCGACCGCCGCTACTTCACGCGCTCCACCGACAACAACGGCGGCAAGTTCGTGGGCCAGCCGCGCACGATCTACATGCAGGCCTCGATGGCCTTCTAAGCACCGTGAGCAATGCATTGACCGGATCGTTCTTGTGAAAGGCCTGCGCGGCGTGTGGCTGCGGGTGCACCGCTGGCTGGCGCTCAGCGCCGGCTGGGTCCTGATCTTTTCAGGCCTGTCCGGCGCGGCGCTCGTCGTCACGCCGGCCCTGGACCGCTGGGCGAATCCGCAGCTGTTCCAGGCCCGTTCGGAGTTGGCGCCCGGCCAGGCGGGCGTCACGCTGGAATCCGTGCTGCGGTCGGCCAGGCAGGAATTCGGCGACGGCGCGAACCTGGTGTTCCGGCCCGCCCGCGCCCCGGGCGAAACGCTGGAAGTGCGGGTGCGCGGCGGATGGCGCGGCACGCTCTACCTGGACCCGGCCACCGGGGCCGAACAGGGCCGGCGCGGTGAAACCGAGGGCGCGGCCAATGTGCTGTTCAAGCTGCACAGCGCGCTGTACCTGGACAGCACCGGCAAGGCCATCCTGGCCTGGGTGGCGCTGGCCTACCTGCTCCTGCTGATCACCGGGCTGATCCTGTGGTGGCCGCGCCATTGGGCGAAAGGCTGGAACATCGCGCTGGACCGTGGCCTGTTGCGGTCGCTGTTCGACCTGCACCGGGTGGGCGGCGCGACGCTGGGCCTGCTGATCGCGGTATCGGTCGCCACCGGCGCCTACATGGCGTGGCGTCCGCTGGGCGCCGCCGTAACGTGGCTAAGCGGCGCGACCCCGGTCAAAGCGCCGAAATTGCCGGCCATGGCCGCCAACGCCATTGCCGGACAGCCGCTGACGCTGGATCAATTGGCGGCGAAAGCCGTCGCGCAATTCCCGGAACCAGCGCCCATCGGCTACATCGTCGTGCCGCCGCACGCCGGCGCCCCGACGCGTTTCCGCATGATGCTGGACGATGATCCGCATCCCAACGGCATGACTTCGGTCTGGATCGACCCGCGCACGGCCGACGTCCTGGCGGTGCAGCGCTGGAACACGCTGGACCCGGGCGCGCGGGCGACAGCCGTGGTCTACCCGCTGCACACGGGCGAACTGGGCGGCGTGGCGCTGGAAACCGCAGTCGCCATCGGCGGGCTGACGTTGGGCGGCCTGGGCATCAGCGGCGTGTGGCTCTGGTGGCGCCGCCGCGCCGTCAAGCTGGCGACGGCCAAGGCGCGCAACCGCTGACGTGGCGCCCGGCGGGGCGCGGGAATACTATTTGCTGATCACTTCCCGGTCTAGAGGAGTCGATCATGGCAACAAGAACCATCTGGAAAGGGGCCATCTCCTTCGGCCTCGTGCACATCCCCGTCGGGCTGCATACCGCCACCACGGAGTCCGGCGTGGACTTCGACTGGCTGGACAAGCGCTCCATGGACCCGGTCGGGTACAAGCGCATCAACAAGCGCACCGGCAAGGAAATCGACAAGGACAATATCGTCAAGGGCGTGGAGTATGAAGACGGCCAGTACGTCATCATTTCTCCGGAGGAGATCGCCGACGCCTATCCGCGCACGACGCAAACCATTGAAATACAACAGTTCGTCGACGCGGCGGACGTGTCCTTCGTCTACCTTGAGCGGCCTTACTACGTCGCGCCGATCAACAAGGGCCAGAAGGTGTATGCCTTGCTGCGCGACACCTTGGCCAAGACCGGCAAGATCGGCATCGCCAAGGTAGTCATCCAGACCAAGCAGCATCTGGCCGCGCTGATCCCGTCCGGGGACGCGCTGGTATTGAACCTGATGCGATGGGGCGACGACGTCAAGCCGCAAGACGAGCTGGACCTGCCCAAGTCCGGCGCCCGCGGCATGACGCCGAGCGCCAGCGAATTGAAGATGGCCAAGATGCTGGTCGAAGACATGTCCGGCAAGTGGGACCCCGAGCAATACAAGGACGAATTCAAGGCGGCGGTCATGGGGCTGGTGGCCAAGAAGGTCAAGGCCGGCAAGACCGAGACCGTCCTTGAACGGCAAGAGGAAACGCCCGCCTATGCGGACAACGTGATCGATCTGACCGAATTGCTGCAGCGCAGCCTGAAGGGCGGCAAGAAGACGGCGCCCGCCGCCGCGAAGAAGGCGGCGGCCCGCAAGACGCCGGCCAAGAAGGCGTCCGCCAAAGCGGTGAAGGGGGCCAAGGCCACCAAGGCGGCGCGGCCCCGCAAGGCGGCGTGACATGGCCGACAGCCTGAAGACGTATCGCAAGAAGCGCGACTTCAAGGTCACCCCCGAACCCGCCGAGGGCGGCGAGGCAAACGAAGCGGCCCGCGCCTTCGTCATCCAGAAGCATTGGGCCAGCCGGCTGCATTATGACTTCCGGCTGGAACTGGATGGCGCGATGAAGAGCTGGGCGGTGCCCAAGGGCCCCAGCTACGATCCCGCCGTCAAGCGCATGGCCGTGCAGGTCGAAGACCATCCCATTGCCTACAACCAGTTCGAAGGCCAGATTCCCGAAGGCCAGTACGGCGCCGGAAAGGTCATCATCTGGGACGAGGGCCGCTGGATGCCGGTCGGCGACGCGCGCAAGGGCTACCGCGACGGCCACCTGAAGTTCGACCTGCAGGGTGTGAAAATGCAAGGCCGCTGGGCGCTGGTGCGCATGAAGGGCAAGGAGTCCGACAAACAACCGGCCTGGCTGCTCATCAAGGACCGCGACGACTTTGCGCGTCGCGAACGCGAGTTCAGCGTCGTCGACGAAATGCCCGACAGCGTGGTGCCCTTGCGCAAGAAGAGGCCGGCGAAGACCGCGGCACGGTCGGCGCCAAGACGGCACGACGGAGCGTCCGCAGGGGACGAGGCGGCGTTGCCCGGCCGGGCGGCCGACCTGCCGGCGTCGCTGAAGCCCCAGCTGGCCACACTGGCGGACGGCACGCCGCCGGGCTCGGAAGACTGGCTCTATGAATTGAAGTTCGACGGCTACCGGCTGCTGGCGCGCCTGGACGGCGACACCGTCACGCTGCATACGCGCAACGGGCACGATTGGAGCGCGAAGCTGCCGCATCTGGTCGACGCCTTCGGACGGCTGCCTGCGAAATGCGCCTGGGTGGACGGCGAGGCCGTGGTGTTGGACAAGCAAGGCGTGCCCAATTTCCAGGCGTTGCAGAACGCCTTCGATGGGGAAGCCACCGGGGACATCGTGTTCTACGCCTTTGACCTGCCGTTCATTGGCGGGCGGGACCTGCGCCAGGAACCGCTGCGCGTGCGCCGGGCGCTGCTGGCTCAATTGATGGCCGCCAGCCACGATGACTCTCTGCGATTCAGTGAAGCGTTCGACCAGACGCCTGCCGATCTGGTCGCGTCCGCGTGCAAGATGGGGCTGGAAGGCATCATCGCCAAGCGCCAGTCCGCCCCTTACGTGTCGCGTCGCAGTGATAACTGGCTGAAGATCAAATGCGGCCGCCGCCAGGAGTTCGTCATCGTCGGCTATACCGCGCCGCAAGGCGCGCGCGAGGGCCTGGGCGCGCTGCTGCTGGCTGTGCACGAGGACGACGGCGCGCTGCGCTACGCCGGCAAGGTCGGCACCGGCTTCGACCGCCAAGGCCTGCTGTCGCTGCAGCAAAAGCTCGCCCGCATCGAGACCCCCGACAAGCCCGTGACGGGCGGCGAGGGCAGGGGCGTGCATTGGGTCAAGCCGGAACTGATCGCTGAAGTGGCGTTCGGCGACTGGACAAGCGGCGGACATATCCGCCACGCCGTGTTCCAGGGCTTGCGGACGGACAAGCCGGCGCGCGAGATCACCCGGGAAAAGGCGGCCGCAGTCTCGCGCGCGCCCACTGCGACGACGCAGGCCAAGCCCGCGGGCAAGATCGGCAAGCTGACGCATCCCGAACGGGTCATCGACCCGTCGACCGGGCTGACCAAGCTGGACCTGGCGCGCTACTACGGTCTGGTCGCGCCCTTGCTGCTGGAACATCTGAAATCCCGTCCGGTCTCGTTCCTGCGCGCGCCGGGCGGCATCCAGGGACAGCTGTTCTTCCAGAAGCACCTGGAAGCCGCCATGCCCGGGGTCAAGTCCTTGCCGCCCAAGCTGGATCCCGGCCACCCGCCGCTGCTGGAAGTACCCACTGCCGAAGCGGTGCTGTCTGCCGTGCAGATGAACGTGGTGGAGTTCCACACCTGGAACGCCGTGAAGACCGCCATCGGCAAGCCCGACCGCATGCTGTTCGACCTGGACCCGGGTGAAGGCGTGGCATGGCCTGCCGTGCAGCAGGCGGCCCAGCTGGTGCGCACCATGCTTGACGAGATCGGCCTGACGCCCTGGTTGAAGACCAGCGGGGGCAAGGGCTTGCACGTGGTGGTGCCGCTGCGCCGGCAGTACGACTGGGACACCATCAAGGCGTTTTCACACGCAATCGTCGCGCATCTGGCGGCGACGCTGCCGAAGCAGTTCGTGGCCAAGAGCGGGCCGAAGAACCGGGTCGGCAAGATCTTTGTCGACTATCTGCGCAACGGCTTCGGGGCCACGACGGTGGCGGCCTGGTCCGCCCGGGCCCGGCCGGGGCTGGGCGTGTCGGTGCCGGTGGCGTGGGACGAGTTGGCGAAACTCAGCGGCGGCGCGCACTGGACCATCGCCAATATCCACACGCGTTTGGACGCCGGCAACACGCCTTGGGATGGGTATGCGCCGCAAGCGCCAGGGCGGGCCATGGCCGCGATCGATTTCCGGCCTGGAAGTGACTAGGTGTCGCCCAGCAAACGGCTGATGGCTTGCGCCTCTTGGCGCACCGCCTGCCCGACGCGGCCATCCGCGGACGGATCGAAGCCGCCGGTCGCGCCCAGCGCGGTCAGCACGGCGCAGGGCCGGCCCGCATAGTTGTAGATCGGAGCCGATATGGCGCTGATGCCGCGCAAGTTCGTGTCGCGCACCACGGCGCAGCCCGCCGCCTGCACGGACCGCTGCAGCGCGCCGATCGGATCATCGGCATGCAGCAGCGCCCGCTGTTCGGCCGTGGCGGCCGCCAGTTCGGCTTCGGCCAGCGCCCGCACGGCGTTCTCGTCCAGCGTCGCCAGCAGGACCTGGCCGGTGGCGGACCACAGCATCGACAGTACCGACCCGACGCGCACGTTCACCGTGACCGGCAGCCCCGGTTCTTCAAATCGGACGATTGTGGGGCCCTTGTTGCCCATCACGGCCACGAAGCAGGTCACTTCCAGGGCCTCGCGCAGCCGGATGAGCGACGCTTCGGCCAGGCGGATGGGATCGGCCTGTCGCATGGCGGCAAGGCCCAGCAACAAGGTCTCCAGTCCCAGAAAGTATTGCTGGGTGGCCGCGTCCTGGCCGACCAGGCCGCCCTCCATCAGGCTGACGAGATAACGGTGCACCTTGGCGGGGCTTTCTTCGATCCGCGCGGCAATCACGCTTAAACCCGCGCGGCCGCCAAGTTCGCCCAGCGCTTTAAGGACGGCCATGCTGGTTTCGGCCGCCTGCACGCGCTGGCGGCGTTCGCGGGGACGAGGAAGGTCGGAAGTGGCGGTCATTGCGGCAGGGAGGAGGGGGACAGGCGAAGGGTAAACCGGGTTTATCGAATTACGCAATGCGTATATGATTTACGCATAAAACAGATTACACCTGGAGCGCAGACATGTCCCAACCCGCCCAACCCCCGTCCGGCTGTCCCATGCATGGGGCCGCCGCCAGCGGCTGTCCCGTGCACGTCAGTGAGCGCGCCGCCGAGTTCGACCCGTTCGGCGACGGCTACCAGCAGGATCCCCCTGAATACGTGCGATGGGCGCGCGAGCAGGAACCGGTCTTCTACAGCCCGAAACTGGGTTATTGGGTGGTGACCCGTTACGACGACATCAAGGCGATCTTCCGGGACAACATCACATTCAGCCCGTCCATCGCGCTTGAGAAAATCACCCCGACTGGCCCGGAAGCCAACGCCGTGCTGGCGTCCTACGGCTATGCGATGAACCGCACGCTGGTCAACGAGGACGAGCCGGCCCACATGCCGCGGCGGCGCGTCCTGATGGAGCCGTTCACGCCCGACGCGCTGAAGCACCACGAACCGATGGTGCGGCGCCTGACGCGCGAATACGTCGACCGCTTCATCGACGACGGCCGCGCCGACCTGGTCGACCAGCTACTTTGGGAAGTTCCGCTGACGGTGGCCCTGCATTTCCTGGGCGTCCCGGAAGAAGACATGGACCTGCTGCGCCGCTATTCCATCGCGCACACGGTCAATACCTGGGGCCGTCCCAAGCCCGAGGAACAAGTGGCCGTGGCGCACGCGGTCGGCAATTTCTGGCAATTGGCCGGCAAGATCCTGGACAAGATGCGCCAAGACCCCGACCAGCCCGGCTGGATGCAGTACGGCCTGCGCAAACAGCGCGACTACCCGGACGTCGTCACCGATTCCTATCTGCATTCGATGATGATGGCGGGCATCGTCGCAGCGCACGAAACGACGGCCAACGCTTCAGCCAACGCGCTGAAGCTGCTGCTGCAACACCCCGACGCGTGGCGCGACCTTTGCGAGGATCCCTCTTTGATCCCCAACGCGGTGGAAGAATGCCTGCGGCACAACGGGTCGGTCGCGGCCTGGCGCCGGCTGGCCACCTGCGACACCACGATTGCCGGCATCCCGATCCCGGCGGGCGCCAAGCTCCTGATCGTCAGCTCGTCCGCCAACCATGACGAACGCCAGTTCGCCGATGCGGACCTGTTCGACATCCGGCGCGACAACGCCAGCGACCAGCTCACCTTCGGCTATGGTTCGCATCAATGCATGGGCAAGAACCTGGCGCGCATGGAAATGCAGATTTTCCTGGAGGAACTCACGCGCCGTCTGCCGCACCTGCGCCTGGCTGCCCAGCAGTTCACCTACGTGCCCAACACCTCGTTCCGCGGCCCCGAGCACCTATGGGTGGAATGGGACCCGGCGCAGAACCCCGAGCGCCGCCGACCGGAGCTGTTGGCGCAACGGCAACCCGTGCGCATCGGCGAACCCTCGGCCCACGCCAGCGCGCGCACGCTTGTGGTCGAACGCGTGGAACCCGCCGCGCAAGGCATCGTCATGCTGACGCTGGCCTCGCCCGACGGCAAGGCGCTGCCGCGCTGGGCGCCGGGCGCGCATATCGACATCGAATGCGGGGACACCGGCCTGTCCCGGCAATATTCGCTTTGCGGCGACCCGACGGATGCCGGCCGCCTGCGCATCGCCGTCCTGCGCGAAACCGATGGGCGCGGCGGTTCGGCTTGGGTGCATGACAACGTCAAACCCGGCCAGCGCCTGCGCGTCCGAGGTCCGCGCAACCATTTCCGGCTGGACGAAAGCGCAGCCAAGGTCATCTTCATTGCGGGCGGCATCGGCATCACGCCGATCAGCGCCATGGCCCGGCGGGCACAGGCGCTTGGCATCGATTACGCGCTGCATTACAGCGGCCGCACACGGGCCGGCATGGCCATGCTGGCGGAACTGGCCGCCCTGCATGGCGACCGGCTTCACGTGCATGTCAGCGCAGAGGGCAGCCGCAACGATTTCGGCGCGCTGCTGGCGCAGCCGGACGCGAACACCCAGCTCTACGCCTGCGGGCCGGAGCGCCTGCTCGATGCGTTGCAACAAGCCTGCGCGCACTGGCCGCAGGACGCATTGCGGGTCGAGCATTTCCATTCGACGCTGGGCACGCTTGATCCCGACCGCGAACATGCGTTCGAGGCCGAACTGAAAGACTCGGGGCTGGTGGTGACCGTGCGCGCCGACCAGACACTGCTGGCCGCGTTGCGCGCCGCCAATATCGACGTGCAAAGCGATTGCGAAGAAGGCCTGTGCGGGTCCTGCGAGGTCAGCGTGCTGGCCGGAGACATCGACCATCGCGATGTGGTGCTGACCCGCGCCGAGCGCGAGGCCAACCGCAAGATGATGAGCTGCTGTTCGCGCGCCTGCGGCCAGCGCATCGTGCTGGAACTGTAAACGGACGAGCGGGCGCGCAGGCGGGGTGAACGGGGCGGCTAGCGGGCGTCCGCCAGGGCACGCTGCACGGCCGGCCGCGCGGCGACACGGGCGAGGTAGGCGGTCAGCTTCGGAAACTGCGTCAGGTCGACCCCGTCGCCTTCGAGCCAGCTGCCGATGGTGAACAAGTAGCCATCGGCCACGCTGTAGTCCTCGCCAGCGACCCACGGGCCGACGATCTGGCCTTCCAGGTACGCGGCGCAAGCCGTCATCGTCTGCGGGACCTTTGCGCGCATCGCCTCGTGCGCGGCGGGATCGTCGGCCCATCGCGCGCCGCGCCGCTTGTGCGCGTGCGCCACGTGCGCCGTTGCCGCCAGATAGCTTGTCAGCTCTTGCAGCCGGGCAAACGCAAAGGGATCGTCCAGCGGCGCCAGCCGGGCTTGCGGAAAACGCTGCGCCACAAACGCGAGGAGAGCAGGCGTCTCGGTCAGCACGCCATGTTCGGTGGCCAGCGCCGGCACGCGCCCCTTGGGGTTCACGCGCAGGTACTCGGGGCTTTGCTGCTGCCCCGCGGCAAAATCCAGCTTGACCAGGTCAAAATCGGCGCCGGCTTCGTGCAGCGCAATGTGGGTCGCCAGCGCGCAGGTGCCAGGGGCGGAATAAAAGGTCCAACGGGCCATCGTCATCCTCTATCGGTATGGGGCAAGAAGTCGTCGGGTCGCCTTGCGTGGGGACCCGAACCCCGACCACGATAGCAAACTCTGGTACGGTTGGCGCAGCGCTGGGCGCGCAAGCCGGCAGCGGCTTAGGGAATAGGCGCCCGCATGACCAGGGCCGTGATGGTATGGCCCTGCCAGAAGACGCCGTGTATCCGGGGCAGCAGGGCGCGCAATTGCGCCGGACCCGTCCCATTGAACGTCACGAGCACCGCAGGCCGGGACAGGTCGCCAGCAATCCGCTCGATATGGTCGAAAGACGGGAATCCATACTTGACCAGAAACGCCCTGACGTCTTCGTCGGACGTGTCGTCTGCCACATGGTTGATCAGCAGTTCTGCCATCACGGCTCTCCCTTTCGGCGCTAGAACTTCTGCGGGACTTGCCTGACCGCGTGGTCCGGCTCGCGGTAGCCTTGGGGCTTTTGCCGCTTAGGCAGTTTTATCGTCTTCCTGGGCAAGGCCTTATACGGAATGCTCTGGAGGAGATGGCTGATGATGTTGAGCCGCACGCGCCTTTTATTGTTCGAGTCGGCGACGAACCAGGGCGCATAGTCCGTGTCGGTCGCGGTGAACATGTCGTCGCGCGCGCGGGAATAGTCATACCAGTGGCTGTACGAATCCAGGTCCAGCTTCGAGAGCTTCCAGATCTTGCGCCCATCGTGGATGCGTGCCTGGAGGCGGCGGGTTTGTTCCGCTTCGCTGACTTCAAGCCAGTACTTCAGCAGGAGGACGCCTGATTCAATGATGGCCCGTTCGACCAGCGGCACCGCCTTCAAGAAAGACTTGACCTGATCCTTCGTGCAAAAGCCCATCACGCGTTCCACGCCCGCGCGGTTGTACCAGCTGCGGTCGAAGATCACGATCTCGCCGGCTGCGGGCAGGTGGGGGAGATAGCGTTGGACATACATCTGCGTCTTTTCGCGCTCGGTGGGCGTCGGCAGGGCGACCACGCGGAACACGCGTGGACTGACGCGCTCGGTAATGGCCTTGATCGTGCCGCCTTTTCCGGCCCCATCGCGTCCTTCGAACAGGATGCAAACCTTGGCGCCGGTGTGGACCACCCACTGCTGGAGTTTGACCAGTTCGACGTGCAGCCGCGCCAGTTCCTGGTCATACGCCTTGGCCGACAACCGGTTCTTTTCTTGTCCGCCATTTTCCGCTTCGCCTTTCTTTGCCATCACTGTTCTCCTAAATTTGCGTTCGCGAACCTAAGGGACGTTCGATGCCAGCCGGCGTTTGGGGCGCCCGCTTGGCATTGTGGGCCGGGACGCCACGACGCGTCCATGATGATTCCGGCGAAAACGCGTCAGCCAGGCTGCGCGTGCAGATCGAAACGGTGTCGTGTCTCGGAGGGGGTCTCGAGGAACAGCGCGCGGTAGCGTGCCGCCGCGTAGGTGGAATACGGGTAGCCGTGCAGCTGGAAGCAATCCGCCACGGTCGTGCGGCGGTTCGCGCTGTGGGCCAGATCCAGATAGACGTCATGAAGTTTGCGCAGGCAAAGGTAGTGTCCCGGCCCCATGCCGAAACAGGCCTGGCAGAAATCCCGCAGGCTGCGTTCGCTGATCCGCATGCGCTTGCACAAGTCGTTCACATCCACGGTCCGGCCTTGTTCGCGCACGGCCGCCAAGGCGGTTTCGCACAGCTGCGGCATTGGCGACCCGGGGCGACCCTTGCCCCGGCCGTGCGGGACGCGTGAGGCGACAAGGTCGGACAAGCGCTGCTCGATCACCCGGCGGCCAATCGCCGGTGGACAGGCCGGGGCCATCGACATGAGGGCCGCCTCTCGCAGGGCGGCCAATTGCAGATAGTCTGTTTGCACTATGTTGGTCACGCGCGCCCATTGCCGCAGCGTCTGCGCGACCAAACCGCTACCCGAAAACAGCGCCGAACCGGCCGGCACCGCGATGGAGATCCATTCGTTGGGTCCCGCGGCCCGAAAGACGAATCCCTTGCCGGGCGCCACGATCCCCAAGGATCCCCGGTCAAAGGGAACCCCATTCAACCAGGTCTGGCTGGGCGACGGTTGGGACAAGAGCAGCGTCAAGCGGGACGGCCAGCCCACGCTCTCGCACAGGTTCGGCACGGCCGCAATGCCGTGCTGGACGTCAATCCCATCCACATCCCGCTGGCCGGCTCTCCAACCGCCGTCTCGGGATCCCAGTAGAAACACCCGGGCCCCGGTGTCGAAGATAGCGTCGGCGTACGCTTCGAACGAGTCGAAATGGTGAAGGTCCATCTGGCCCTCCGCAGGTGGGACCTGACGACATATTGCCGAAATTAGCATGGACTTACCGTTCAGTCACTGGTGAAAATGCACTTCACGTTCTCTTGCATGGCATACCGAAGCGAAGACCACCCTGACGAAGTGTCGAGTCGTCAGCCTCCCAGTGGGAAGATGGGGTTCTCTATGTTTCTTGCCAAATCCAGGCCTGGACTCGCCATTGCGTCAGCCATGGCGGCGGCGCTTTTGCCTGCTACCGGACAAGCCGCCGGGGGGCACCTCGAAGATGCCATTGCCGATGTGCTTGTGTGGGTGGTGCTTGTGCTTGTCCCCGTGCTTGCCATCTGGATCTTCTGGAAGCTGCACGTCTTGCCGGAAGTCATCGCCGAGAAACGGCATCATCCCCAAGCCGAGGCCATCAAATCGCTCTGCCTGCTGTCGCTGGCGTTCGGGGGAATGCTATGGCCCTTCGCGTGGCTGTGGGCGCATACGAAACCGATCGGTTACCGGCTGGCCTACGGCCGCGACAAGCACGATGATTTCTACCAGGAGATGGGCGCCAAGGAAGACGTCACGGCGACCGGCGACCGCGCGGCGGATGCCGGCGCTGCCCATCACGAAGCACGGCCAGGTCCTGAACCCACGGCTTGACGAGGGGTCGACATGCTGGAACTCATTTGCGTCGTCTATGGGCTGCTGGTCTGGCTCGTCTTCATCAAGTTCAAGCTGCTTCCGTGGAACATCCAATCCCAGGTGGGCGTCGTCGCCGTGGGCGCGGCCGGCTTGGCCGCGCTTGTCCTGACGATCAACGTGGTCACGCCGTCTTCGACGGAATTGCGGGTCATCAACTACGTCGTCGAGATCGTGCCCAGGGTGACCGGGCGCGTGGTGGAGATTGCCGTGGAAGGGAACCGGCCGATCAAAAAGGGCGACGTGCTGCTGCGCCTTGACGCCGAACCCTATCAGCTGAAGGTCAGGCAACTGGAAGCCAAGCTGGTGGATGCCCAGGCCAACCAGCAGTCCCTGGACCGGGATCTTGCGTCGGCGCAAGCGATGACGGCGGCCGCCTTGGCGCAAGTCGACCTGGCCCGCATGCGGTTGCGCCAAAGCACCGCCTTGGCGGCCCGCGGCGCAGGCAGCCAATACGACGTGCAGAGCTTCCAAAGCGAATTGAAGGTCCGGCTTGCAAACTGGGAGGCGTCGCGGGAAGCGGAACGCAAGGTCCGGCTGAGCGTGGGCGCGGTGTTCGACGGGGACCAGGTCGCCGTCGCGCAGGTCAAGGCCGAGCTGGACACCGCGAAGTGGGAACTTGCGCAGACCACGCTTTATGCGCCCGCCGATGGCTACGCGATCAACCTGCAAGCCCGAGTCGGCTCGTATGCGGCGGCGATACCGCTACGCCCCATCATGTCGTTCGTGGAAACCACGCAGCAGGTGATCGCCTTCTTCGACCAGAATCAACTGACCAAAGTCAAACCCGGCAACGAGGTGGAGGTGTCGCTGCGCACCGTGCCGGGGCACGTCTTCAAGGGCAAGGTGAATTCGATCGTCTGGGCGACGTCCCCAGGGCAGCTCCAGGCGTCCGGGCTGCTTCCCGGCACGACCAGCGAGGGCGACCACGCCGCCGCGCCCATGCAGTACGCGGTGCGCATCGACCTGGAGACGCCGCAGGACATGGCCTTGGCCATGGGCGCGGCCGGCAAGGCGGCCATCTACACCGACAGCCTAGGGGCGCTGCACATGGTGCGCAAAGTGATCTTCCGCGTCTCCGCCAAGCTTGATTATCTGGTTCTCAAGCTTCACTGATGGGGCCGACATGGCAGCGCGCCGCATGATCGCCCCCCGCGTCCTCGCAACGGTGTGCAGCGCCACCGCCTTGATGGCGGGCTGCGCCAATCTGGAGCCGCCCGCAAGCGATGCCTTGTACCAGGAGGCGATGGCGGGCACGCAAGTGCCGGCCCACTGGGCCGCCAGCGTAGAGGCCGCCGCGTTCGCGCCTCAGTGGGCCGGCTTTCCCGAACACGGCACGCTGCAATCGCTGATCGATGAAGCACTGGCCAACAACATGGACCTGCGGGTTGCCGCCAGCCGGATGCAACAGGCGGCGCACCAGGCCAGGTTGGCGGGCGCCGACTTGCTGCCGACCATCGGCCTGGGCGCGCGGGCGGCGACGGACCCGACGCCCGGCAGCGCCTTTTCGGCCAACGGCTATGCCGTGCTGATGAATTGGGAGATCGACCTGTGGGGCAGGGCGCGGGCGGAAAAGAAAGCCGGCGAGGCCGGATACCGTTCGTCGGAAGCCGACTACGCCTATGCCCGCCAATCGATCGGCGCATTGACGGCCCGAAGCTGGCTGGCAGCCCTGGAAGCCAGCGGCCAACTCGCCCTGGCGCACGAATTGGAAAGCACCACCGGCGAACAGCTCAAGCTGATCCAGTACCGCCGCCGCATCGGAAAGGTCAGCGAACTGGACGTCGCGCAATGGTCGGAGCAGGTCGCCGCCGCCGCGGATGTGGTCGCCCAGCGGGAACAGGCCCGGGCACAAGCCTTGCGCGCGCTGGAGCTGATACTGGGCCGTTACCCTGCCGGCGCGGCGCAAGCCGACGAGCCGATTCCGGACGCGCCCGCTCCGCTGGCCCCAGGAATGCCGCTGGACCTGCTGGAGCGCAGGCCCGACCTGGTCGCGGCGCGCGAGCGGCTGGTGTCGGCGTACTTCGGCGCAGAGGAAGCGAAAGCGGCCCGCTTGCCGGCGATAGCGATATTCGCCGGGGCGGGACGCTTCACGAAGGATTACTCCGGTTTGGCGACCAGCATGCAAAGTTGGGTCTTCCCGGTCGGGGCGTCCCTGGCGTGGCCCCTGTTCGACGCAGGACGCCGGCAGATCACGCTGGAATTGCGCACGGAGCAGCAACGGGAAGCCTTGGCGCTGTACGCCCGCGCGATCCTCTCCGCGATGACGGAAGTCGAGAACGGCCTGACGGGCGAACAGCAGCTGGCGCTGCGCGAACGGGCGATCCAGCGCCAGTATGCCGAAAGCAGCCGGGCCCTGGAACTGGCGCGGGTTCAACGGCAGATTGGCCAGTTCGACGATTTCGACGTGCTGCAGCGCAAGCGCGATCTCCTGCGGGTGCAGAGCGACCTGATGCACGTGCGCGCGCAGCGGCTGGTCCAGCGCGTGAACCTGCACCTTGCGCTGGGCGGCCGCTTCGCGTCGGCAGCGCCCACGGAGGGTGCCGCCGGCGCTTCATCCTCTGGGGCGTCCCAGCCGCTTACCGTTGCGGCGCCGACTCGTTGACGCCGCACCATTGCGCGATGAATAGGGCAATGGCTTTGGTAATCAGCCGAAGCGACTCGATGTGGACGCGTTCGTCAAAGCCGTGGATGTCGAGCGATTTGGGACCGTAGACCAACGTGGGCATGTTGCCGTAGATCACGAATACACGCGCATCCAGGTACCCCGGCGTGGTGAAGCTTTCCAGGTCGCTCTTGAAGGCCTGCTTGTGGCATTCGCGCAGCGTGTTCTCGGCGTCGCTGCCTTCCTCCAGCACATAGCCTTCGGCATAGAAACCGGTGTAGGTCACCTCGGGCGGCGTGCCGCCGAACCTCGGGTCGGTGGCGGCGTCGCGCAGGCAGGCGTCGATCTGCTCGCGTGCCTCATCGGCGGTGGTACCCGGGTAGATCGCCGCGCGCACATCGAATTCGCACCAGGGCGGAACCGTCGACGGCCAATCTCCGCCCTCGATCTTGCCGATGTTGAAGTTGATGGGGTGGTCCAGGTGTTCGAAGTGGCGGTGGCAGTGGTGCTGGCCGTTCCATTTGACCTCCAGGCCGCGCAGTGCCTGGATCGCCGCATAGGCGGCGTCGATGGCGTTGAAGCCGTTGGCCATTTCGCGGGTATGCGTGGGGTGGCCTTGCACCCGGACCTTGAACCACAGCACGCCGACATTGGCGCGCACCAGCATGTTCTCTTCGGGTTCCGGAATGATGACGGCGTCGGCCTGATAGCCGCGCAGCAACGCCGCCAACGCGCCGTTGCCGGTGCATTCCTCTTCGACGACCGACTGGAAGTAGATCGGCGCGGCAGGCGCGTAGCCAGCGGCGCGCACCGCGTCGTAGGCATACAGGTTGGCGGCCAGGCCGGCTTTCATGTCCGCCGCCCCGCGGCCGTACATCCAGCCGTCGATGATCGCCGGATCCCACGGCGAGCGGCTCCACATGTCGACCGGGCCCGTCGGCACCACGTCGATGTGCCCATTGAGGATGAGTGAGCGGCCGGCCTGGTGTTCAGGCCGATAGGTGCCGACGACGTTGAAGGCGTTTTCGTAGGAGACCGTGACGGGACCGAAGCCGGGATGGGACGCGATGTCCTTGACGTCGATGCGCCAGCGGTCCATTGCGAAACCGCGCCGGCGCATGGCTTCATACAGGAAATCCTGGGCGGTATGCTCCTGCTCGCGCAGCGACGGGAACCGGACCAGGTCCTGGGTGAACGCAAGCTGCGCATCGAATTGCGCGTCGACCGCCTGGAGGATGCGCTGGGTCTGCGCCTCGGTGAGCGGCTGGGGAGTGGGGGATTGCGTCATGCGGATTCCTTCAAAGAGGGAGGGATCGGGGGCTTGCGGCCGACACGGAGGCGCGCGGCGCGTTCAGGGCCAGGCGGCGCTTGTGGCCGGCCAGCGCCCAGAGCGAGAAGAGCGTGATGGCCGACAAGGTCGAATAGAAGATCGCCAGGGGCAGCCATTGCCCGGGATAGTGGTACGTCAGCCAGGTGCCGACCAGCGGCGTCATGCCGCCGGCCACCGCGCCGCACAGCTGGTACGACAACGAAATGCCGGAATACCGCACGTGCGTGGCGAACGCCGAGCTGATGTATCCGGCCATCGCCGAATAGATCGCGGCCATGAACACCAGCACGATGGAGATGCCCGCGATGATGCTGAACGCGGTGCCTTGGCTGACCAGCATGAACATCGGGTAGGGCGCCAGCACCGAGCACGCCGCGGCGGTGATCAGCACGCGGCTGGGACCGAACGCGTCCGCCAGCCACGCCGCCAGCGGTTGGACCAGGAACTGGATGATGGCGACGACGAACAGGCAGTCCAGGATCAGCGTGCGCGGCAGGCCCAGCGTCTGCGTCGTGTACGACAGCATGAAGGTGTTGGTGAAGTAGATGCCGCCGATCGCCACCGTGCAGACGCCCATGCACAGCAAGACGGTGCGCCAGGCGGTGCGCAGCACTTCCTTGGCGGGAATCTCCGCACGCTCCTGGCGTTCGAGCACCTTCGCGAAGTCGGGCGATTCATTGACCCCCACGCGGATGAAGTAGCCCACCGCCAGCAGGACGGCGCTGATCAGGAACGGCACCCGCCAGCCCCAGCTGACGAAATCGGCTTCGTCCAGCGTCGTCAACAGGCGGAAGGCCAGCAGCGACAGGATCAATCCCGCCGGGCTGCCCAACTGCGCGAACGACGCGGCGAACGTGCGCCGGGCCTGCGTCGCGTGCTCGCCCGCCATCAGCACGGCGCCGCCCCATTCGCCGCCAACCGCCAGGCCTTGCGCCAGGCGCAGCAGCAAGAGCAGGGCGGGGGCCCACAGGCCTGCGGTGGCGTAGCTGGGCAGCAGGCCGATGCCGACCGTGGCCACGCCCATGATGACCAACGTGGCCATCAGGGCGTTCTTGCGCCCGACGCGGTCACCGAGGTGTCCGAAGATGACGCCGCCCAGCGGACGCGCCAGGAAACCGGCGGCGAACGTGCCGAAGGACGCCATGGTGCTGATGAAGGGGTCTGCGGTGGGAAAGAACACCTTGCCAAAGACCAATGCGGCGGCCGTGGCGTAGATGTAGAAGTCATACCACTCGATGGTGGTTCCGACGAATGCGGCGGTTGCGGCCCGTACGGGCTGACGCGCCGTAGAAGGATTGGCGGGAGCGGCCATGTTTTCCTCTTGGCTGAATATCGTTGTTCGAAGGCGCGTTTATCGCTCCGAGCTCGACATAACGTCAATTTATGCTTTCTAATAATCGACTTAAGCCATCTTGATGTCTGGCGAAAACAGGGGGCTCCAGCCTGTTTCCGCGGGGCAAGGCCAAACATCGGTTAACGACGCCCGACCCTCATGACACCTGCCACGCTACTCGACACCCGCGCCGGCGATCGGCTGGACTGGAACCTGCTCCGTACGTTTCTGGTCATCGTTCAAGAACGGAGCATCAGCGGTGCCGCCACCAAATTGCACCTGACGCAATCGGCGGTCAGCCAGGCCTTAAAG
Organism: Achromobacter sp.; assembly: GCF_057314935.1. Taxonomy (NCBI): domain Bacteria; kingdom Pseudomonadati; phylum Pseudomonadota; class Betaproteobacteria; order Burkholderiales; family Alcaligenaceae; genus Achromobacter; species Achromobacter sp. Next base: position 1,229 of record NZ_DBHKZA010000021.1, on the reverse strand, counting down.
CGCCTGGAAGATCAATTGGGGCGGCGGCTGATCGAGCGGCACAACATGGCCTTCACGGTCACGAACGCCGGAGAGGAAGCCTGCCGGGCAGCCGAGGCCATCTACGGCAGCGTGTCTCAGTTGCTGGCGGATGTCTCGCAGACGAAGGTGGAAGCCACCGGACGAATCCACCTGCTTGTGGCAAGCCGGATTCATTCAACCGTGTACGACGAGTTCTGGGCGGATTTCCATCGCGCGTTCCCGCGGATCGACGTGCAGATGGACGTGATGCCAAGCAGCGACATCGTGACGCTGATGCAGCAGCGGGCCGCCACGGCGGGTATCGCGTTAAGCCGCCGGATGCCCAAGCGGCTGGAGAGCAAGGTCTTCCTGCAACAGCGGTATGCGCTGTTCTGCGGCCGCAACCACGCCTTGTTCGGCAAGCCCGACATCCGCATCGAGGACTTGCTGGGCGAGAATTTCGTGTCGTTCGCCAGCGACGCCCTGGGCGACAGCCTTTCCCCGCTGACCATCTTCCGCGACCAGCGCGGCTTTTCAGGCCGCATCGTGGCGTCCTCGACGCAGCATGACGAGGTCAAGCGCCTGCTGATCGCGGGGTTCGGCATCGGCTGCCTGCCGGAGCACAGCGTCCAGACGGACCTGGAACAAGGGCGGCTGTGGCGTCTGCCGCCCGGGGAAGGGGTCTGCTCGGTCGAGCTGCATCTGCTGTGGCACCGCGACGCGCAGCTGACGCCCGCCGAGACGGCGTTCCTGAAGCATTTCCGGGACTACATCGACGGCTTTTCCATGGCGGAGCGCCTGGCTTCCCATGAATTGGCCGTGCAATAGGCCAGAGCCCCGGGCTGGAACTACAGGCGCTGCCCGCCCGTCGCGTCGATGCTTTGGCCGGTGATCCAGCGGCCCTCGTGCGATGCCAGGAACGCGACGATGTCCGCGATGTCTTCCGGCAGCCCCACGCGGCCCAGCGCGATCGTCTTGGCAATGACCTGGCTGATCTCGGGATCGCGCGCGCGCTGGTTGAGGTCGGTGCTGGTGGCGCCCGGCAGGACCGCGTTGACCGTGATGCCGCGTGCGCCCAGTTCGGCGGCCAGCAGCAGGCTAAGCGCTTCCAGCCCCGCTTTCGCAGGCGCATAGACGCTCATCTCGGGATAGGCGGCCCGGGTGCCCATCGATGAAATGTTGATGATGCGGCCGTTGTCGCGCAGGAACGGCAGGCAGTGCTGGATAAG
>NZ_DBHKZA010000020.1:35175-82073 GCF_057314935.1 Achromobacter sp. | reverse complement strand
GCAATAAAGAAACCCCCTCGCGGCTGGCGCCGCGAGGGGGTTTTGCGTTGGGGCAGGGAATGGGAGCGGGTGTTTGCGTTAGTGATCTTCGGGGTTAATCAGCGCAGTCAGGACGTGATCGCACCAGGCCCCATTGATTTGCAGATACGACCGTGCCTCTCCTTCGCGCTGGAACCCCAGACTGGCCAGGACGCGGGCGCTGCGCGTGTTTTCCGGACGGTAATTCGCCATGATCCGGTGCAGCTTCATGTTCTGGAAGACGTGCGCGATTGCGGCAGTCAAACCTTCACGCATCAAGCCTTGGCCCTGCCATCGTTCGGCAATCGAATAGCCCAAATGGCACGCCTGGAATGCGCCGCGGACGATATTGTTGAAGTTGCAGACGCCAATCAGCTCATCGGCGTCCTCGCCGAACAGCAGCAGGTGCAGCGATTCGCCTTTGGCGTTCCGCTGAGCCATCCCTTGCAGCCGTTCGGCGACGGCATATTGTTCAAAGAAGGCAGCATGGCGTAGCGGTTCCCAGGGCTGCAGATAGTCATGGTTGTCCAGCAAATACGTACGCACGCTGGCGGCATGGGATACGGCTGCAGGGACAAGTCGTAGCCTTGGGGTGACGAGCGCTTGGGCGGGGAAAGCGAGTGGACGGGGGATCACGAGGCCTTGTTTGTCGAGGTAAGGGCAAGGGGGATCACGGTGCCCTTTCTGCCGGGGATGGGTTCCCGGTTGAAATGCATGGCGAAAAATGGGCTTGGGCGGGTCAATCCGGGCTGCGCAGGTATTGTTGGCGATCGATGCCGTGGCGTTGGAGCTTGTCGTAGAAGGTCTTGCGGGGAATGCCCAGCGACTCCAGCGTGGCTTTGATATCGCCGTGATGCGCGGAAAGCGCGTCGCGTATGAGCTGCGCTTCGAAGCGCTCGATCCGTTCCGGCAGGCTTTGTGCGGCGTCGTGCGCAGGCTGCGTTTCCAGCGAGGGGCTGTTCAACACGCCCAGGACCACGCGTTCGGCGAAGTGTGCGAGTTCCCGCACATTGCCCGGCCAGTCGTGCGTCATGACATATTGCTTGATCGCCGCGGGCATTTCCGGAATGTCGCGGTGGAAGCGGCGCGATGCGTGGCCGAGGTAGTGTGCGAAGAGCAGCGGGATGTCGTCCCGGCGTTCGCGCAGGGGCGGGATGCGGATGGTGACGACATTCAGCCGGTAGAACAGGTCTTCGCGGAATTTGGCGCGGATGGCGGGGCTGCCCAAGTCTTCCTTGGTGGCGGCAACGACGCGCAGATCCAGATTGCGGACGTCATTGCTGCCGAGCGGGGTGATCTGGCGCGATTCCAGTACGCGCAGCAGCTTGACCTGCACGGCCAAGGGCATGCTTTCGATTTCGTCCAGGAATAGGGTGCCGCCGCTGGCGTGTTCGATACGGCCGATGCGCTTTTTCTGGGCGCCGGTGAAGGCGCCGGGCTCATGTCCGAACAGTTCGCTTTCGATGACGCTTTCGGGCAAGGCGCCGCAATTGATCGCGACCAACGCGTGATGGCGGCGGCGGCTGAGCCGGTGGAGCGCAGTGGCCACCACTTCCTTGCCGGTGCCCGTTTCGCCTTCGACCAGCACGTCGACATCGGCGTCGGCGATATGGCGCAGTGTCTGCTTGATGCGTTGCATGGCAGGCGTGGTGCCGATGAAAGGCACTTCGTCGGCTTCGACCGCAAACGCGGCTTCTCGCAGACGCCGGTTCTCCAGGATCAGGCGCCGTTTTTCAGCGGCGTGCGTGATCGCGGTAAGAAGCCGGTCGGGGGGATACGGCTTGGCCAGGAAGTCGTAGGCCCCGTCGCGCATGCATTGCACGGCGGTGGCGATATCGCCGTGGCCCGTGATGAGGATGACGGGGAGTTCGGGATCGATATCGCGCAGGCGGTGGAACAATTGCAGGCCATCGATATCGGGCATGCGGATGTCGGTTACGACGACCCCGTCGAATTCGCGGTGCAGATGGGGCAGCGCGGCGCGAGCCGAGACGTGCGCTTCCACCGTCATGCCGTGCAGTTTCAGGGTTTGGACATTTGCCCGCCGCAGGTCCTCGTCGTCGTCGATGAAGACGACGTGAGGCTGGGTGGGTTTGCCGAGTGGCTCCCCTGTCGAGGGGGAGGGGGAAGCAAGCGGAGCAGGGGCGCGGGTCATGGCGTAAAGGCCGGAAGGGACGTTCCGGGGGCTGCCTTATGCAGCGTCAGGGTGAACATGGCCCCCTGTTGGGGGCCGTGCGGGGTGGGGAAGCCCGGGTCGCTGGGGTGCGCCGCGCGCAATTCGCCGCCGAATTCGGTGACGATGTCGCGGCAAATCACCAGTCCCAGGCCAAGGCCTTCCGGTTTGCTTGTGTGAAACGGCGTGAACAGGCGTGCTCGGGCGGCCGGCGTCAGGCCGGGGCCGTTGTCACTGACATGGACCTGCACAGTTGCGCCCAGGTCTTCAAGCGCGACGATGACACGGCCGTCCGGCCGGCCTTCAAGCGCTTCGAGCGCGTTTTGCAGCAGGTTGACCAGCACCTGTTCCAACCGTACGCGGTTGGCACGGACTAGGCAGTCTTGTCCATCCAGCGGGCGCTGCAAGGTGACGCCTTGGCGGCGGGCGCGAGGGCCGACCAGCAGCAGGGCGCCATCCAGCGCTTCCTTCAGGCTGGTGGGGCCCACCGAGGCGCCGGCCTTGCGGGAGAACGCGCGCAGTTCACCGGTGATGTGGCCGATGCGTTCGGTCAGCGAGGCGATGGTGCCCAGGTTTTCCTGTGCGGAACCGGCATCCGCGCGCCGGAGGAATTCGGACGCGTTGTCCGCGTAGGCGCGGATGGCTGCGACCGGTTGATTGATCTCGTGCGCGACGCCGGCGGCGACCTGGCCCAGCAAGGCAAGTTTGTTGGCTTGCACGAGTTCATCCTGCATGGTGTGCAGCCGGGCCTCGGTGCGCTGGCGCTCGTCCATCTCGTCCGTCAGTTGTTCATTGACCGCCAACAGCTGGGCGGTACGTTCGTCCACCAACGAGGCCAGCTGCGCCTGGATGGCGGCTTGCTGTTCCGTGCGTTCACGCTGGCGATGGCGCCGGACCAGCACGATGCCGAGGGCGGCAGCCAGCAAGCTCAAGGCCAGCAGGACGCCCAATTGCGCGTTGGCGCTAGCCTGGTTCATTGCCGTTTGCACGGGGGACAAGAGGTGCAAGGTCCAGCCCGGCGATTCCACGATGGGCAGCGTCGTGTGCAACAAGGGCGCGCCCTTGGGCAATGGCGGCAAGGCGTCATCGGCGCGCACCAACTGGCCGGTGCTGACTGGCGCAAGCGGTGGGGACAGCGGTAGGGGGCGGAACTGCGCGTCGCCAAACTGCAGGCTGGTGCGCAAGCTTTGCGCCATGTCAGGCGCAAGCGGAGCCAGGACATCGAAGCGCCAGCCGGGGATGCTGCCCAGCAGCACCACGCCGTGTTCGTCGGTGACGAAGATGGGCGCGCTGGACTGGCGCCAGTCGGATTCCAGGTCGCGGAAATCCACCTTCAGCACGATGACGCCCAGCAGCGCGCCGTTGCTGTCGTCGATGCGCCGGGACAGATACAAGCCGGCTTCGTGGCTGACGGTGCCCAACGCGAAGTGTTCCGCGAAGCCGCGAGTGACGGATCCTTGGAAGTAAGGCCGGAACTGGTAATCCACGCCGACGAAGGTCGCCGGTTCGCGCCAGTTGCTGGCGGCGATGGCCAATCCCTTCTTGTCGAGCAGGTAGATGGCCGACGCGCCCACGCCATGGCTCAGCGTATCGAGTTTTTCGTCCAGCGATTCGATCTGCGCGGCAGAGGCTCCCTGCAGGGCCGCCCGCACGTCCACGTCGCGCGTCAACACGAAGGGCAGCGCCCTGAACTTGTCCAGATTGTTGCGGAGCAAGGCAGCATTGAGCTGGCCGGCGGCGCGCGCTTGCACGGCGGCGGCCTTGACCGCGCCATCGCGCGCCCATTGCGTTGCGACATGCAGCACGCCGAAGACAAGGGCGATTGTGAACAGGGCCATGACCGTGCGCGCGAGCCACGACCCGTTCGCAGACGAGCGTCGCTGCTGCAGTGGCACGGCGGTGTGGTCCCAGCCCGGGCGGGCAGGCGGTGGGGAGGCGGGGCGGGTAGGCATGGTGTGTGCGGTTTTCCGCACATTCTATCCGGTTTTTGTGTGATTTTTCGCCGAATTTGTCTGCCTCTAGGCGATCGGGTAACTGGGAAGTGCCTAGATATCAAGGGCTTGCCCTCAAAGACTTACCCTTTCCCACCCTGGCACGGCTTTTGCGTATATCGAGTCAAGCCTGGGATGACTGCCCGGTGAAATGGGCTTGCGGAGATAACGCAAAGCCACAAAACAGATAACGCTCCGTCGCCCGCCGCGCTCAGCCGCCCGGGGCAAGGGGCATTGGTGGGGACAAACCCAATGATCGACGTGGATCACGACGCGCCTGCGCGCAAGCTCAAGTTCTATCAAATCCTCTATGTCCAGGTGATTTTCGCCATTGTGGTCGGCATTTTGCTGGGCGCGTTCAAGCCTGAACTCGGCCAGCAGATGCAGCCGCTGGGCGACGCCTTCATCAAGCTGGTGAAGATGATCATCGCCCCGGTGATCTTCCTGACTGTGGCGTCCGGCATCGCCGCCATGAGCGACCTGAAGAAGGTCGGCCGCGTGGCGGGCAAGGCCATGCTGTATTTCCTGATCTTCTCGACGCTGGCCCTGATCGTGGGCATGCTGGTCAGCCACCTGGTCCAGCCGGGCGCCGGGATGCATATCGACCCCAAGACGCTGGACGAGAAGGCGGTGGCGACGTACGTGGCCAAGGCGCACGATTCGACGATTACCGGCTTCCTGATGAACATCATCCCGACGACGATCTTCAGCCCGTTCGTGGGTGGGGACATTCTTCAGGTCCTGTTCGTGGCGGTGCTGTTCGGCATCGCGCTGGCGATGGTGGGCGAGCGCGGCAAGCCCATCCTGAACTTCATGACGGCCCTGGCCCAGCCGATCTTCAAGCTGGTCGCCATCCTGATGAAGGCGGCCCCGATCGGCGCATTTGGGGCGATGGCCTTCACCATCGGCAAGTACGGCATCAAGTCGGTCGTGAACCTGGCGATGCTGGTAGGCACGTTCTATGCCACTTCGGTGCTGTTCGTGGTGGTGGTGCTGGGCCTGGTCGCCCGGTACAACGGCTTCTCGATCCTGAAGCTGGTGCGCTACATCCGTGAAGAACTGCTGCTGGTGCTGGGCACGAGTTCGTCCGAGGCAGCGCTGCCCACCTTGATGCAGAAGATGGAGCGCGCCGGGTGTTCGAAGTCGGTGGTCGGCCTGGTAGTGCCCACGGGATACTCGTTCAACCTGGACGGCACCAATATCTACATGACGATGGCGGCGCTGTTCATCGCGCAGGCCTGCGATATCCCGTTGTCGCTGGGGGATCAGATCCTGCTGCTGGCGGTGGCGATGCTGAGCTCCAAGGGCGCCGCCGGGGTGACGGGCGCGGGTTTCATCACCTTGGCCGCGACGCTGTCCGTCGTGCCGTCCGTGCCGATCGCGGGGATGACGCTGATCCTGGGCGTGGACCGCTTCATGTCGGAATGCCGCGCGCTGACGAACCTGGTCGGTAACGCGACCGCCGCCGTGGTGGTCGCCCGCTGGGAAGGCGAACTGGATCAGGAACAGCTGCATGCGGCGCTTGACGGCCAGGCGCCGGCGCTGCCCGACGCCGGTCCGGCCGCCGAAGCCCCGACGCCGTTGAGCCATACGGCGTAACTCGCAGCCACTGCCCTGCAATGAAAAATCCCCCGGGCCGGAAGGCTGCGGGGGATTTTTGTTGGTCGTGCGGGAAGGGCTGCGTCAGGGAGTCTGGATGCCCGCAGCTCGCAATAGATTGGCCGTTTCGAACAGCGGCAAGCCCATTACGCCCGTGTAGCTGCCGGAGATGTGCGAGATGAACGTGCCGGCCAGCCCCTGGATGCCGTAGGCGCCGGCCTTGCCGAAGGGTTCACCGCTGTCGCAGTAGCGGCCGATTTCTTCTTCGTCGAGGTCGCGCATGCGGACCTGCGTGATCGAAACGGCTTCCAGCAGTTGATCGCCTGTCCAGACGGCGACGGCGGTATGCACTTCATGGGCCGCCCCGGACAGGGCGCGCAGGATGCGTAGGGCGTCGTCGCGGTCGGCCGGTTTGCCCAGCACGGCACCCTCCAGGATAACGGTGGTGTCGGCGGCCAGCAGCGGCAGGTGGGGCAGGGCTTGGCTGTTCATCCAGTCGCGTCCGCGCAACGCCTTGTCGCGCGCGGTGCGCCGGACATAATCGGCCGCGCTTTCGCCTGGATGCTGGGGTTCGTCTTCACCGGGCGGCGCCGGCACCCGCAGGACTTCATGGGCCACGCCGATCTGGGTCAGCAATTCGCGTCGCCGGGGACTGGCTGAAGCAAGATAGAGGCGGGCGGGGGAATCGGAGTCGGCTATCTGGCTCATGCGGGATCAGGATGGGCGCCGGCCCGGCCAGCGGTCAGGCGCGGTGGTAAGGATGGTTGGTCATGATGGCCCAGGCCCGGTAGAGCTGCTCGGCCAGCACCACGCGCACCATGGGGTGCGGCAGCGTCAGGGACGACAGGCGCAACTGGCCGCTGCAGGAGGCTTTCAGGTCGGGGTCGAGCCCATCCGGTCCACCGACGAGGAAGGCGACATCCTGTCCGCCCGCCCGCCATTGCTCCAGCTTTTGCGACAAGGCCATCGTGGTCAAGTCGCGTCCGCGTTCGTCCAGCGCCAGGCGCAATGCGCCGGCGGGCAGCGCGGCTTCGATGCGCTTGGCTTCCGCCGCCATCATCTGGGCCGGCGTCTTGCCGGTGGTACGCGGTTCGGGCTTGATCTCGCGCAGTTCAAGCGCGCAGTCGGCCGGCAGGCGTTTCGCGTAGTCGGCCCAGGCGGTTTCTACCCAGTCCGGCATCCGCGTGCCCACGGCCGCAACGATCAGTTTCACGGCAGGAACTCAGCTTTCGGCGTCGTCGTAGCCGCTGTCGGTGGGGATCGGCGCCGCCCGGGTGGATTCGGGCAGGAGCTTCACGCGCACCGGCTTGCCGCCCCAGATCTCTTCCAGGTTGTAGTACTGGCGGATCGCGGGCTGCATGATGTGCACGACGACGTCGCCCAAGTCGACGACGACCCATTCACCGGTGTCTTCGCCTTCGATGGTGATGCCGGACAAGTCCAGCGCACGGCCGCTGTCGGCCACGCTGGAGGCGAGGGCACGGGTCTGGCGGTTGGAGGTGGCGCTTGCAATCACGACGCGATCGAACAGGCTCGTCAGATGCGTGGTGTTGTAGACCTTGATGTCTTGCGCCTTGACGTCTTCGAGGGCATCGATGACGGCGCGTTGGAGTTTCGTTATATCCATAGCTGCAAATATAACCCGCGGACGGACGGCGGATGCCGGCTCCGTGGCGCTTTGGGCGCCCGGCGGGTGTGGGTTTATCGGTAAAGCTTGTGCGCCGCAATATACGCGGCGACAGCGGGGGGCAGCAGGCCGTCGGTGGACTCGCCGGCAGCCAGGCGCCGGCGGATCTCGGAGGCGGACACCGCCATGGGGGCAAAGGGCAGTTCTTCCAGGCTGTGCCCCTGCTCGCCCAGCCAGGCGGCCAGTTCGGCTGGGGGCGTCAATGGGGTGCCGGGACGGGTGGCCACCGCCAGGTCAACCAGGCTGGCGATGTCGCGCCAGTTGCGCCAGGTGCAGAAATTGGCCAACTGGTCGGCGCCCAGCAACCAGACATAGCGCGCGTCCTGGGGCAGGGCGCGCAAGGTGTCGATGGTGTAGGTGGCGCCGCCGCGTTCGATTTCAATGGGATTGACGGCAAGGCCATCATGGCCGGCGATCGCCAGCTCAAGCATGTCGCAGCGCTGTTCGCCAGTGGCGTGCAAGGCTGCGCGTTGCCAGGGATTGGCGGCCGGGATCAGTTCGACGGCCGCCAGGCCGAGGGTTTGCAGGGCGTTTTGCGCCAATGCGAGATGTGCGACGTGGACGGGGTCGAAGCTGCCGCCCAGGAGACCGACGCGTTTCAAACCCAGTCCCGCGGCGTCAGGTAGGCGGCGAGCTCGGCCTCGGGAGTGCCGGCTTCCGGCTGCCAATCGTAACGCCACTGCGCAAGTGGCGGCATGGACAGCAGGATCGATTCCGTGCGGCCGCCCGATTGCAGCCCGAACAGCGTGCCACGGTCGAATACCAGGTTGAATTCGACATAGCGGCCACGGCGATAGGCCTGGAAGTCGCGCTCGCGCTCGGCATAGGCAAGTTCGCGCCGGCGTTCCACGATAGGCAGATAGCTGGGCAGGAAGGCGTCGCCGACCGACCGCGTCAAGGCGAACGAGGCGTCGAACCCCGGCGCATTCAGGTCGTCGAAGAAAATGCCGCCGATGCCGCGGGTTTCATTGCGGTGCTTGAGGAAGAAGTATTCGTCGCACCAGCGCTTATAGCGCGGGTAGTATTCGGCGCCATGCGCGGCCAGCGCATCCCGGCAAACCGTGTGGAAGTGCCGGGCGTCTTCTTCGAAGGGGTAGTAAGGGGTCAGGTCGATGCCGCCGCCGAACCAGAATACGTCGGATTCCGCGTGGCCAGGGCGCGCCGCTGCCATGAACATCCGCACGTTCATGTGCGTGGTGGGCACATAAGGATTGCGCGGGTGCAGCACCATCGACACGCCCATGGCTTCCCAGCTGCGGCCGGCAAGCTCGGGACGATGGGCGCTGGCCGACGGGGGCAGCTTCGTGCCCTTGACGTGGCTGAACAGCACGCCCGCCCGTTCGAACAGCTTGCCGCCTTCAAGCAGGCGCGACAGGCCGCCGCCGCCTTCTGGCCGGACCCATTCATCGGCGCGGAAGGCACCGCCTTCCGCTGCTTCCAGGGCGCCGACGATGCGGGCCTGCAAGCCGGTGAAGTAGTCGCGGACCGAGGCGACAGGCAAGGCGTTCATCTATCGCTTTCCGTTCAGGCGTGGGACTTGGGCTTTTGCTGCGACGGCTTGAGCGCGCGCCAGCCGATGTCGCTGCGGTACTGGCGGCCATCGAAATGGATGCCGTCGATGGCTTCGTACACGCGGTCGCGCGCCATCTTGACCGAGTCGCCCAGGGCCGTGACGCACAGCACGCGGCCGCCGGTGGTCTTGGTGTCGTCGCCGTCGAGCTCCGTGGCGGCATGGAAGACCATGCAGTCTTCGGCGTCGGCAGGCAGGCCGCGGATGACGTCGCCGGTGCGCGGGGTGTTGGGGTAGTTGTGCGAAGCCAGCACCACGCCAAGCGCCGTGCGGCGGTCCCAGACGATGTCGGCCTGGTTCAGCGTGCCCTCCACGGCGTGCTCAAGGGCATCCAGCAGGTCGCTCTTGACGCGCATCATGATGGGCTGCGTTTCCGGGTCGCCCATGCGGCAGTTGAATTCCAGGGTCTTGATGGCGCGGTCGGGATCATCGCCGGGGGCGATCATCAGGCCGGCGTACAGGAAGCCCGTGTAGGGAATGCCGTCGCGCGTCATGCCCTGCACGGTCGGCAGGATGATTTCGCGCATGATGCGGTGATGGAGTTCCGGCGTGACAACGGGAGCGGGCGAATACGCGCCCATGCCGCCCGTGTTGGGGCCTTGATCGCCATCCTGCAGGCGCTTGTGGTCCTGGCTGGTGGCCAGCGCCAGCACGTTGCGGCCGTCGCACATGACGATGAAGCTGGCTTCCTCGCCCACCAGGCATTCTTCGATGACGACGCGCGCGCCGGCGGCGCCCATGGAGCCGTCGCCCAGCATGGCGTCGACGGCGGCGTGGGCCTCTTCCAGCGTGGCGGCGACCACGACGCCCTTGCCGGCGGCCAGGCCGTCGGCCTTGATCACGATCGGGGCGCCTTCCTTATCAATATAGGCGTGGGCCAGGGCCGGATCGGTGAAGGTCTCGTAGCGGGCGGTCGGGATGTTGTGCCGGACCATGAAGGCCTTGGCGTAGTCCTTCGAGCTTTCCAGCTGCGCAGCGGCTTTGGTGGGGCCGAAGATTTTCAGGCCACGGGCGCGGAACACGTCCACGACGCCAGCGGCCAGCGGCGCCTCGGGGCCGACGACCGTCAGGGCGATCCCCTCGCGCTGGACGAAATCAGCCAATTCCTCGGCATTGGTGAGCGCGATGTTTTCCATCTGCTCGGCCCGTTGCGTGCCGCCGTTGCCCGGAGCGACGTACACCTTGTGTACGCGCGGGGAGCGGGCCAGCCGCCAGGCGAGGGCATGTTCGCGGCCGCCCGAGCCAATTACCAGGAGTTTCATGTTGCGTGAGTCTGAAGGTTGCCACTGGCGCGCGGGCGGCAACGGCCACCCGTGCGTCAACAGGGTGGGATTTACTGCGCTTCGTCGAAAATGACGGTCGTATAGACTTCCTGCACGTCGTCCAGGCCTTCCAGGGCGTCGAGCAGTTTCTGCATCTTGATGGCGTCTTCGCCAGCCAGTTCGGTCTCGTTCAGGGCCTTCATGACGATGCCGTCGACTTCGGCCTTCAAGCCCGCGTCATCAAAAGCGCGGCGCACGGCGGCGTAATCAGCCGGCGCGCAAACGACTTCGATCACGCCTTCCTCGTCGGTCAGGACGTCTTCGGCGCCTGCTTCCAGCGCGGCTTCCATGACCTTGTCTTCGGGCGTGCCGGGGGCGAACACGAATTGGCCGCAGTGCTTGAACATGAAGGCCACCGAGCCTTCCTGGCCCAGGTTGCCGCCGTTCTTGGCGAAGGCGTGGCGGACTTCCGCCACGGTACGGGTGCGGTTGTCGGTCATGCAATCGACGATGACGGCCGCGCCGCCGATGCCGTAGCCTTCGTAGCGGACTTCCTCATAGGCGTCGCCGTCGGCGCCGCCGGCGCCACGCTGGATGGCGCGCTGGATGTTGTCCTTGGGCATGTTGGCGTCGGTCGCCTTGTCCCAGGCCATGCGCAAGCGCGGGTTGCTGTCCGGGTCGGGGCCGCCGGCGCGCGCCGCCACGGTGATTTCACGAATGATCTTGGTCCACAGCTTTCCGCGCTTGGCGTCTTGACGCCCTTTACGGTGCTGAATATTGGCCCATTTGCTGTGTCCGGCCATGGCTTCCCAGGAGAAATTGTCTGCAAAAAAGGCATTTTACCGTGCCGGCGGCCCGCGCGCCCGGCAGGCAGGCGCCTGTGTCCTTATTGCCACGCGCACAAGCCGGGCGGCAGGCTCTACACTTGGGCATCCCCTCTGATTCCCTGGTCCGGAGCGCTGCACATGCCCAACCCCATCGTCATTGCTAAAAATGCACAGGCCGAGTTGGCGCTGCTGCCCGCCCTGGCCAACCGGCATGGATGCATCACCGGCGCCACCGGCACCGGCAAGACCGTCACCCTCCAGGTGCTGGCCGAGTCCTTTTCCCGCATCGGCACGCCGGTCTTCATGGCCGACGTCAAGGGCGACCTGACCGGCATTTCCCAGGCGGGCGCGGCCAGCCCCAAACTGTCCGAGCGCTTGAAGAGCCTGGGCCTGGCCGAACCGGTCTGGGGCGCCAGCCCGGTGACGCTGTGGGACGTGTTCGGCGAGCAAGGGCTGCCGGTGCGGGCCACCATTACCGATATGGGTCCGCTGCTGCTGTCGCGCATCCTGGAACTGAACGACACGCAGGAAGGGGTGCTGACCCTGGTGTTCAAGGTGGCCGATGACGAAGGTCAGTTGCTGCTGGACTTGAAAGACCTGCGGGCCATGCTCCAGAACGTGGCCGACCGCTCGGCCGAGCTCAAGACCCGCTACGGCAATGTGTCGTCGGCCAGTGTCGGGGCCATCCAGCGCGGCCTGTTGGCGCTGGAGTCCCAGGGCGCCGAGAAATTCTTTGGCGAACCCATGCTGGACGTGGCCGATCTGATGCGTACGGACGCCCAGGGCCATGGCATGGTCAACGTGCTGGCGGCCGACAAACTGATGCAGGCGCCGCGCCTGTACGCCATTTTCCTGCTGTGGCTGCTGGCCGACCTGTACGAAAAGCTGCCCGAAGTGGGGGACATGGACCAGCCCAAGCTGGTGTTCTTCTTCGACGAGGCGCATCTGCTGTTCAACGACGCGCCGCCGGCGCTGCTGAACAAGATCGAACAGGTCGTGCGCCTGGTCCGGTCCAAGGGCGTGGGCGTTTATTTCGTGACACAAAACCCGCTGGACATCCCCGATACCGTCCTTGGCCAGTTGGGCAACCGTGTCCAGCATGCCTTGCGGGCGTTCACCCCGCGCGACCAGAAAGCCGTCAAGACGGCTGCGCAGACGATGCGCCCCAATCCGGGGCTGGATATCGAAGCGGCCATTACCGAATTGGGCGTGGGCGAGGCCCTGGTGTCCCTGCTGGACGCCAAGGGGCGGCCCATGCCGACCGAGCGCGCTTTCATCGTGCCGCCGGCCAGCCGGATCGGTCCGGCGACGGATGCCGAGCGTCAGGCGCTGCGCCAGGGCAGCCCGATGGCGGCCAAGTACGAAAAGGCCGTCGACCGCGAATCCGCCTATGAAGTCCTGGCGGGCCGCGCTGCGGCGCCGGCCGATCAGGTGCAGACCAAGGGGGCGCCGGCCAAGCCGGCTGCGGGCGCCGAGCCCCCGGCCGAGGCGTCGGGGGGCGGCCTGATGGACAGCCTGAACGACGTGCTGTTCGGATCAACCGGTCCGCGGGGCGGCAAACGCGACGGCGTTGTTCAAACCATGGCAAAAAGCACGGTCCGTTCGATTGCCCGGGAGCTGACGCGGGGCATATTGGGGTCTTTGCTGGGCTCCAAGAGCCGGCGCTGAAACCGCCTCGCGGTTAGTCGAAAATGGCGACACCACCGTTTTGTAACGGGGGGTGTTGCGGCGCGCCCGTTTATGCCTATGATTCTGGGCGGTCTATCAAAGGAAAAACAAGGAAACGTGGTGGCTAAGAAACACAAGATTGCGGTAATTCCAGGAGACGGGATTGGCAAGGAGGTCGTGCCTGAAGGCTTGAAAGTGCTGGATGCCGTCGCGGCGCGCTTCGGCATTGATTTCCAGTGGGATCATTTCGACTGGAGCTGCGACTACTACGCCACGCACGGCAAGATGATGCCGGACGACTGGAAGGCGCAGATCGGCCAGCACGAAGCGATATTCTTCGGTTCTATCGGTTGGCCCGCCACGGTGCCGGATCACGAGGCCCTCTGGGGCTCGCTGTTCAAATTCCGTCGCGAATTTGATCAATACATCAATTTGCGGCCAGTCCGCCTGATGCCTGGCGTGCCGTCCCCGTTGGCGGACCGCAAGCCGGGCGACATCGATTTCTTCATCGTCCGCGAGAACACCGAAGGCGAATACTCCAACAGCGGCGGCCGCCTGTTCGAGGGAACCGAACGGGAAGTCGTCATCCAGGAAAGCGTGTTCACGCGCGTCGGCGCCGACCGCGTGCTGAAATTCGCCTTCGAACTGGCCCAGAAGCGCGGCAAGCACCTGACTGCCGCGACCAAGTCCAACGGCATTTCGATTTCGATGCCGTGGTGGGATGAGCGAGTGGCCGACATGGCCGGGAACTATCCGGACGTGCGTTGGGACAAATATCACATCGACATCCTGTGTGCGCATTTCGTGCAACATCCTGATTGGTTCGACGTGGTGGTGGCTTCCAACCTGTTCGGCGACATCCTCTCCGACCTGGGGCCGGCGTGCACCGGGACGATCGGCATCGCCCCGTCGGCGAACCTGAATCCGGAGCGCAAGTTCCCGTCGCTTTTCGAGCCGGTGCACGGTTCGGCGCCCGACATCTACGGCAAGGGCATCGCCAACCCGATCGGGCAGATCTGGAGCGGCGCCTTGATGCTTGATTTCCTGGGGTACCCGGAGGCGTCGGCCGCGGTGGTGAAAGCGATCGAATCCGTGTTGGCTGACGGCCCGCGCACCCGGGACATGAAGGGCAACGCTTCGACCGTCGAAGTCGGCAACGCGATCGCGTCGCTGATTTCCGCCGGTTAGGCGGCAGCCGGTACGGCCAGCCAGGCGAGTCGATGGAAAACTCAATCACCCCCTTGCCCGCCGCCCCGCCTGTGGGCGGAGGGCGGGCCGACCGCTTTGTGCGCAAGCTGTTCCGCCTGCTGCGTTCGCGCACGCAAAGGCATAACCAGCATCTGTGGCCGTTCGTGCGCATCTGGCGGGATCGGGCAGGGGTGATTTGCGGTTTCCGCGCCTTTGGCCGGTCGCTTCCCGTCACGCCCCTGGCGCAAGGCTACGACCGCGCCGATGAAACGGTGCATTTGATCCTGAGCGGCCCGTCGGTTGCTCAGATTCCCTACGACCAGTTGGACATCCGTGTCGCGATGGGCGTGAACGGCGCGATCGCGCTTGCACGCAAGTTCGACCTGCCGTTCAAGTATTACTGCATCATTGACCAGAACTTCGTGCGGGACCGCATTGATCTGGTGCGCGAAATCGTCGGACGCGACCTGACGCTGTACGTGTTCCCCGAGGTGCTGCGCTACATCATGCAAGGCATCCCGCAGGACGAGATCCGCTGCCGGATCTGCATCATTGAACTGATCTCCGAAAGGGCCTACCAGCGCAGCGCCGCGCCCGCCATGCTGAAGCGGATTGCCGCGGCAACGCCGGATGTGCAATTGCTGGATGCCAAGCAAGGCATGGGTTACAGCTTCGATGCCTCGCTGGGCGTGTTCGACGCCGACACGGTGGCCTATGCCGCCTTGCAGGTGCTGGTGTCTGGAGGCGCCCGCCAGGTGTATGTGCACGGCCTGGACCTGACCGTGCAGCACGGCCTGCGTTTCTACGACGAGGGCGCGCAGCCCCAGTCCAGCCGCCTGGCACGCAAGTTCGCGAACCTGATCGAGCCGTCGTTCCGGTTTGCGGCGGCCCAGTGGCGCGCCCGTGGCGTGTCGGTGTTCAACCTGTCGCCGGTCAGCGCCTTGTCGGCCGACATCATCGAACGCAAGGATTGGCAGGTTCTGTTGAAAGAGGAATCGGCCATGCAAAAGGGCGCCTGAGAAGGCGCCCTTTTTTTCGGCCATGCGGTCAGTGCGCGCCGGCCGCCGCTTCGGCCGCGCCGCCGCCTCCGGCCTTGGTGGACCGGGGGCGGGCAAACCAGACCAGTCCGGTCAGCATCAGGAAGATGATCGCCGAGGCGTAGAACACGTCCACCGCGGACATGGTGAACGCCTGTGCGTTGATCAGCCCGTCCACCATGGTCAGGGCCTGCTGGTGCGACATGCCCAACCCGTTCTGCAAGGCATTGAGCGTCTGGTCGAACGCCTGCTGTCCAGGCTTGGCGATTTCGGTCAGCTGCGAGTGATGCATGGTGGCGCGGTTTTCCCACAGCGTCGTGGCGATTGAGGTGCCGAACGCGCCGGCCGTCAGGCGCAGGAAGTTCGACAGGCCCGAGGCCGCGGGGATGCGCCACGGTTCGATGCTGGACAGCGTGATCGAGGTCAGCGGCACGAAGAACGCCGCCATCGCCGCGCCCTGGATGATCGTCGGGATCATCAGCGTGCGCACGTCGGTCTGGGTGTTGAAGCCCGAACGCATGAAGCAGACCAGCGCGAAGATCAGGAAGGCCACCGTCACGATCTGGCGGGGATCGCGCGTTGCGAGCATCTTGCCCACCAGCGGCGTCAGCAGGATGGCCAGCAGGCCCACCGGCGCCGTCACCAGACCGGCGTAGGTCGCCGTGTACCCCATATTGCTTTGCAGCCACAGGGGCAGCAGCACGACGTTGCCGAAGAAGACGCCGTACGCCACCGCCAGCGTCAGCGCGCCGACCGTGAAGTTGCGGATCTTGAACAGGCGCAGGTCGACGACGGGGTGCGCGTCAGTCAGTTCCCAGATCAGGAAGAAGACGAAGGCCACGAAGGCGATCGCGGCCAGCGCAATGATGGTCGGGCTGGCGAACCAGTCCAGTTCCTTGCCTTTGTCCAGCATGATCTGCAAGGCGCCGACCCAGACGACCAGCAGCACCAGGCCCAGCTTGTCGATGGGCAGCTTGCGGGTCAGGGACTCGCGGTTGCCGTAGATGCGCCAGCTGATCCAGGCCGCGAGCAGGCCGACCGGCACATTGATGTAGAAGATCCAGGGCCACGTGTAGTTGTCCGAGATCCACCCGCCCAGCAATGGCCCGGCAACGGGCGCGACCAGCGTGGTCATGGACCACACCGCCAGCGCCATGCCCGCCTTGGACTTGGGGAAGCTGGCCAGCATCAGTGTCTGCGACAGCGGAATCATGGGGCCGGCGACCGCGCCTTGCAGCACGCGGAAGGCGATCAGCGCTTCAAGCGAGGGCGAAAAGCCGCACAGCCATGAAGCCAGCACGAACAGCAGCGTCGAAATCAGGAACAGGCGTACCTGGCCGAAGCGCTGCGTCAGCCAACCGGTCAGGGGCACCGTGATGGCGTTGGCGACGGCGAACGAGGTGATGACCCAGGTGCCCTGGCTGGAACTCACGCCCAGGTCGCCCGAGATGGTGGGGATGGACACGTTCGCGATCGAGGTGTCCAGCACGTTCATGAACACCGCGGTGGACAAGGCGATCGACCCGATGATGCGGGTCGCGCCTTCCAGCGGCGGGTAGGTGCCTGCCGGCAGGACCGGCGGCACGTCGGGCGCGCCAGCGCCCGCGGGCTGGGCGGTCGTGCTCATGATGCCAGGTTGTCCTGGATGATTTTGGTGATCATGGTGTCGACTTCATCGTGCGCGGGTTCGAAGGCGCGGGTGGACCAGGCCGGTTCCTTGCGGGAGGCTTGGGTCAGCGGCTCGCCTTCCTGCTTGCCCACGTCGACTTCCACGTCCATGGAAAGGCCGACGCGCAGCGGATGCGCCTTCAGGTCTTCGGGGTCCAGCGTGATGCGCACGGGCACGCGCTGCACCACCTTGATCCAGTTGCCGGTGGCGTTCTGCGCGGGCAGCAGGGCGAAGGCGCTGCCGGTACCGGCATCCAGGCCCGAGATCTTGCCGTGGTACGTCACCGCGCTGCCGTACAGGTCGGCCACCATCTTGACCGGCTGGCCGATGCGCATCTTGCGCAGCTGGCCTTCCTTGAAGTTGGCTTCCACCCAGACCTGATCCAGCGGAACCACCGTCATCAGCGCATTGCCGGGGGCGACGCGCTGGCCGACTTGCGCGCTGCGGCGGGCGATGACGCCGCTGACAGGCGCCGGCAGCACCGTGCGGGACTGCGCCAGCCAGGCATTGCGCAGACCGGCCGCGGCCTGAAGCACGTCGGGATGGTTGGCAACCGTCGTGCCCTGCGTCAAGGCCTGGTTGGTGGCCAGCTTGGCGCGCGATGCGGCCAGCGAGGCGCGGGCTTGCGCCAGGCCGGACTGGGCGGACTTCAGGGCGGCCTCGGCGTGCAGGATTTCTTCACCGCTGACGCCGCCGGACTTGGCCAGTTGCTGGCGGCGAGTGACGTCGCTTTGCGCGCGGGTCAGTTCGGCCTGGGCGCGCATGATGTCGGCGTTGCGCAGATCGACGTCGGCAGCCAGCGCGTCGTTCTGCACGTAGTAGGTGCGGACCTGGCGCACCATCTGCGCCAGTTTGGCCTGCGCCTGCTGCAGGGCCACGTCGGTGTCGGCGGGATCCAGGCGCACCAGCGGCTGGCCGGCAACGACGGTTTCGGTGTCGTCGGCTTCGATGGCGATGACCGTGCCGGGCACTTGCGGCGTGATCTGCACCAGGTTGCCGTGCACGTAGGCGTCGTCGGTGCTTTCGAAGTGGGCGCCGAACAGGGCCCACCAGATGCCGTAGGCGATGGCGACAAGAATGAAGGCGCCGGTGGCCAGCAGCAGCAGGCGTTTACGGGCGGGGTTGGTCGTGGGGGTGGCAGCGTTCATGACGTCTGAATCCGGGGATCGTTCAATGAATGGGGTTCGTGGCGGGCGTGGAGGGCGCCTGGGCGGCAGGCGTGGCGCCTGGCTCGGTCCCAGGGACATAGCCGCCGCCCAGCGCGTTGGCCAGATTGGCATCCAGCTGATAAGCGCGGATGCGCAGGTCGGTGTCCAGGCGGGCCTGGGTCAGCACGCCGGTCTGCGCGATGAGCACGGTGATGTAGTTGCCCAGGCCGGCCTTGTAGCGGTTCACCGCCAGTTCATAGGCGGCTTCGATCGCTTCGCGGGCCTGGCGTTGCTGCGCCCGTTCCTGATCCAGCAGGCGCAAACCGTCCAGCGCATCGGCCACTTGGTGCACGGCGTCCAGCACGGACTGGTTGTAGTCCGAGACGGCCAGATCGGCGTCGGCGCGGCGGCCCGCCAGGTTGGCGTTCAATTCGCCGCCGTGGAAGATGGGCAGCGTGATGGCCGGACCGAAGCCGGCGGTGCGCGCGGCGGCGCCCAGCAGGTTGCCGGTGCCCAGGGCCTGGAAGCCGGCGAAGGCAGTCAGGTTGACGTTGGGGTAGAACTCGGCCTTTGCGGTATCGATGGCGCTGCGGGCGGCCTCGGCACGCCAGCGTGAGGCGACGACGTCGGGGCGGTGGCCCAGCAGGTCCAGCGGGATTTGGGCCGGCACCACCCCTGCGGGGGCGGTCAGGTCCACGGCGACGAGCGATTGGCCGCGCTGCGGGCCCGCGCCGGTCAGTGCGGCGACCTGGTTGCGCAACTGCGCCAGCGTCGTCTCGGTCTGCGTCAACTCCACGCGGCCGGCGGCCAGCGACGATTCCGCCTGTTTCACTTCCACCTGGGTGTCCAGGCCGGCGGTGTAGCGACCTTGCGTCAGGGACAGCACGTCGGCGCGTTGCGCGATCACACGCTTGAGCACGTCGCGCTGGGCAAAGGCGTTCTGCAGGTTCAGATAGGCGCGGACCGTGGCGCTGGCCAGCATATTGCGGGCGGCTTGCGCATCGGCGACGGCCGCTTCGCGCTCGGACACGGCCGACTTCAGCCGCGACCGGTTCTTGCCCCAGAAGTCCAGCTCATAGCTGAAGTCCAGCGCCAGCCGGTTGTCGCTGACGACGGAGCCGCCCAGCGGGGCCGGGTAGATGTAGTCCGACGAGAGGTGCTCACGCGTCAGCGAGTAATCGGCATCCACGCGCGGCATCAGCGGCGCGCGGGCCGTACTGACGGCGGCATTGGCTTTGGCCAGGCGAGCTTGCGCGGCGCTCATCGACGGGCTGTTGGCCAGCGCTTCGTCCATGAGGGCATTGAGTTGGGCGTCGCCGTACCGCTGCCACCATTGCGTATTCGGCCAGGCCGTCTCCTGGCCGGTCAGCCCCAGTTTGGCCGCATCCAGCGCCGCAACGGGCTCAGACCCGGGTTCCATCAGTGCGCAACCGCTCAGGGCCAGCACCAATACGGTAGAAAGAAGGCGTTTCATCCTGACTGTTTGCTGAAAGTAATTGATTAATCTGTATTTGCCTAGGCAAATATTATGCCAAATAAAACCCCAAGGTGAATGGGGCGGGGCGCGCAGGGAGAGAGCGCCGTCAGCGTTCAGGCGCGGTGCTGGAAGCGGAGCCGTTGGCGATCATGCGCCGCATGAAGTGCATCAGCTGGGTGACTTCGTCAGCCGAAAAACCACGCAGGTGATGGTTCAGCGAACGCGCGATATTCGGGGGGATTTCGCGGGCCTTGGCTTCGCCCAGTTCCGTGAGTTCGATCTTCACGACGCGGCGGTCTGTCTGGCTGCGCGTGCGGCGCAGCAGGCCTTTGGCCTCGAGGCGGTCCAGCGCGCGGGTCATGGCGCCCGTGTCCATGTCATTTAACCGCGCCAGTTCGGCGGGGGTATCGGCACGCCCCAGGAACACCATGGCCAGGGGGCGCCATTGCATGGCGGTCAGGCCGAGCGGGGACATTTCCTGGTCCAGCATCCGGTTCAGGGAATGATAGGCAAGCTTGATCAAGTAGCCGGCGTTGTCTTCGGCCATGCAGCGGGTGTCGCCGCGGTAGTGGACAGGAGTATCGGACGACGGCGGGGAAATTTCGGCATTCATGCGCCGAATTTTACTGCCTAGTCAGTTATTGTCAAGGCTGCGTTTTTGGAGCCGGACCGGCTTCCACGGCCGCGCTCTTGCGCAGGCCCGACCAGACGATGGCGGCCACGATGAGGGCAGCGCCCGCCATCATGCGCGGCGTGGGCTCCTGGCTGAAAAGCGCCCAGGCGAAGGCAATGGCGTAGACGGGTTCCAGGGCGATCACCAGCCCGGCGGTACGGGCGTTCAGGCGGGTCAGGCTGGAGACGAACAGGTAGTGCGACAGGCCCGTGCAGAAGATGCCCAGCAAGGCCAGCCAGAACCAGTCCACGGCGGGCAGGGCGGGCAACTGGCCCACTGCGAACGGCACCATGACCAGCGCCACCACCACGTTCTGCCAGCAGGCCACCTGCATCGGGTCCATGCCGGAGGCCGAGCGCCGGTTGCTCAGGGCCAGCAGGGCGAAAGTCAGGCCGGACAGCAGCCCCCATGCCAGGCCGATCGTGCCCTGGTCCGCGAAGTCGAAAGACGGCGTGACCAGGACCAGGCCGGCGGTGACCAGTCCCAGCAGCATCCACTCGGCCGCCCGGATGCGTTCCCGGAAGATCAGGCCTTCGAACAACGTGATAAAGGCGGGGAAGCTGGCGAAGCCCAGCGTGGCGATGGCGATGCCGCCGACCTTGACCGAAATGAAGAAGGTGACCCAGTGCGTGGCCAGCAGCGCCCCGGCGATCACCAGCACGAACAGCTGCGCGGGCGTCAGGACGCCCAGCAGGGGCTTGCGCCGCATGCGGGCGAATATGCCCAGCGAAATCACCGCGAAGATCGCCCGCCCCAGCGTGATGACGGCGGCGCTGGCCTGGATCAACTCCCCGAAGACGCCGGTCAGGCCGAATAGCACGGCGGCAAAATGGATTTGGGTCAGAGCGCGTTGTCGGGTCATGCGTAGGGGGATTTGATGCCAAAAAGCATAGAGGGACGTGCAAATCGCTTTGCACTGAATCTAAAATCATCGCATGAATCGTCTTGCCAAGTTTTTGCCGCCTTCCTGCCTGTCCGGCCGCGCGGCCGGAATCCTCATGGCGACGCTTGGCGCGGTGCTGTTTTCGGCCAAGGCGATCGTCGTCAAGTTCACCTACCGCTACGGCATCGACGCGGTGACGCTCATCGCCTTCCGCATGTTGTTCGCCATGCCGTTCTTCGCGGCGGTGGCCTGGCATCAATCGCGCCGCGCCGCCCGCGGCGAAATCGTGGTCATGACGGCCAAGGAACGCGCGCAGGTCATTGTGCTGGGCCTGCTGGGCTACTACCTGTCCAGCTTCCTGGATTTCCTGGGCCTGCGCTACATCACCGCCAGCCTCGAGCGCCTGATCCTCTTCCTGTCGCCGTCGCTGGTCGTGCTGCTGTCGGCGTTCTGGTTCAAGCGTCCGGTCGAGCGCCGGCAATGGCTGGCCATGGTGCTGTCCTACGCGGGCGTGGTGCTGGTGTTCGCCCACGACCTGTCCTTTGGCGGCGGGGGCGAGGTGCTGTTAGGGTCTTTGTTCGTTTTTGGCTCGGCGGCAAGCTATTCTGTCTACCTGATTTGTTCTGGCGAACTGATCAAGCGGGTCGGCCCGACGCGCCTGGTGGCTTATGCCATGCTGGTGTCGTGCGTGGCCTGCATCATCCAGTTTTTCGTGATTCATCCGCCGTCGATGCTGATTCAACCGGCCGGGGTCTACGGATATTCCGTGATCCATGCCACGCTGAACACGGTGGTGCCGGTCTTCATGCTGATGTGGGCGGTGTCGCTGATTGGCGCGCCCACGGCGTCGCTGCTGGGCATGGTGGGGCCGGTGTCGGTGCTGTTCCTGGCGTCGTGGTTCCTGAATGAGCCCATCACGGTATGGCAGATGGCAGGGACCGCGTTGGTGCTGGCCGGTGTGTTCGCCCTGATGGGCGTTGGCGCCGGCAAGCAGGCGTCCGCCACGCCGCGCGAGGCCCGCCCGCCGCGCTGAAGTCCGGTTTTCTCGGTTACACCCCATTTTTTTCCCATCAAAGGAGGCCAGCATGGCCAGCAATCTCGTCAAGGCAATTCGTATCGAGCAGCACGGTGGTCCCGAAGTCCTGAAGCTGGTCGAGGTGGAAGTCCTGCCGCCCGCCGCCAATGAAGTCACGATCGAGCAGCACGCCGCCGGCCTGAATTTCATCGATATCTATTTCCGCACGGGCTTGTATCCCCATCCGCTGCCGCACGGGCTGGGCTTCGAAGCCGCCGGCGTGGTCACCGCCGTGGGCGCAGACGTCAAGCACCTGAAGAAGGGCGACCGCGTCGCCTACGGCCAAAGCCCCATCGGCGCCTACGCCAAGGCGCGCAACGTGCCCGCCAACCAGGTCGTCAAGGTGCCCAAGGGCATCGGTTTCGATGAAGCCGCCGCGCTGATGCTCAAGGGCCTGACGGTGCAGTACCTGTTCCGTCAGACCTATCGCCTGCAAGGCGGCGAAACCATCCTGTTCCATGCGGCCGCTGGCGGTGTGGGCCTGATCGCTTGCCAATGGGCCAAGGCCCTGGGCGTAAAGCTGATCGGCACGGTCTCCAGCCCGGAAAAGGCGGAACTGGCCCGCGCCAACGGCGCCTGGGAAACCATCGACTACTCGCGCGAAAACGTCGCGGAACGCGTGCTGGAACTGACCGGCGGCAAGAAGGTGCCGGTGGTGTATGACGGCGTGGGCAAGGACACCTGGGAAACCTCGCTGGACTGCATCGAGCCGCGCGGCCTGATGGTCAGCTTCGGCAATGCGTCGGGTCCTGTCGCCGGCGTCAACCTGGCCGTGCTGAACCAGAAGGGCAGCCTGTACGTCACGCGCCCGTCGCTGGGCGTGCATGTGAACACGCTGGAAAAGCTGCAAGCCGCATCCGAAGAAGTGTTCGACCTGGTGCTGAAGAAGAAGATCAAGGTCCGCATCGACCAACGCTACAGCCTGGAACAAGTGGGCGAAGCGCAGACCGCGCTGGCCTCGCGCAAGACCACGGGCGCCACGGTGCTGATGCTGGACTGATCGGCGCTATCCGCCGCGCGGGCTCCCTGGCGAGCCCGCAACCGACCGGGCAGGCCGCCACCTATGCGGCCTGCCCGGTTTTTTTATCGCCGGGCCGCCCCAGGGAAAAGCGCCTCCTCGGGCGGCGGCAAGACCATGCGGTTTGCGCGGCGCGGGGGTCTTCTCCGTGCGCCGTCCGCGTGCGCAGAATGACAAATCCCCATGCACGGCCCGACAAGCCAGCCTGCAATGCCGTTGCTATTCTGGCTCCCACACTTTTCGTTGGAGCTTCAGATGTCTTTCCCAAGCGATTCGACCGCCGGCCCCGCAGGGGGCGACCGCCCGGAATTGGGCGCGATCAGGGAATTCATGCTGATCGACGGCAAGCCGGTGCATGAGGGGCAGGGCAATCCGATCCCCGTCTACGACCCCGCCACGGGCCAGGTCATCGCGCATCAACCGGACGCCGGCCCCGCGCAGGTGGACCTCGCGGTACAGGCCGCGCGCCGCGCATTTGCCTCCGGGCCCTGGCACGACATGCTGCCCGCAGGCCGTGAACGTCTGCTGCTGAAGCTGGCGGACTTGCTGGAGCAGCACGGCACTGAACTGGCGCGGCTGGAAACGTTGAACAACGGCAAGCTCCTGGGCATTGCCCAAGGGCTGGAAGTGGGCGCGGGCGCCCAGTGGTTGCGCTACATGGCCGGATGGGCCACCAAGATCACGGGCGACACCCTGTCCTTGTCGATTCCCTTTCCGCCGGGCGTCCAGTACAGCGCCTACACGCTGGCGCAGCCCGTGGGCGTGGTGGGCGCGATCATCCCGTGGAACTTCCCGTTGCTGATGGCGGTGTGGAAAATCGCGCCGGCATTGGCCGCGGGCTGCACCATCGTGCTCAAACCCGCCGAGGAAACGCCGTTGACCGCCTTGCGCCTGGCCGAACTGGCACTGGAAGCGGGCTTTCCGCCCGGCGTCGTCAACGTGATCACGGGGCGCGGCGAAACCGCCGGCGCGGCGCTGGTGGCGCATCCCGGCATCGACAAGATCGCTTTTACCGGCTCTACCGAGGTCGGCAAGCTGATCGGGCGGGCGGCGATGGACGGCATGAAGCGCGTGTCGCTGGAACTGGGCGGCAAGTCACCCGTGATCGTGCTGGACGATTGCGACGTCGATCACGCGGTCCAAGGCGCCGCCGCGGCCATCTTCTTCAACCAAGGCCAGGTCTGCACGGCGGGGTCGCGCCTGTATGTGCAGCAGGGCCTGTACGCCAAGGTCGTGCAGGGGCTGGCGGATGTGGCCGCCAGCCTGACGCTGGGCTCCGGCTTTGACGCGGGTACGCAGATCGGTCCGCTGATCTCGGCCCGGCATCAGCAGCGCGTCATGGATTACATCGGTATCGGCCGGGCGGAAGGCGGCCGCGTGCTGGCGGGCGGCGCCGCGGGCGACGGCGCGGGCTATTTCGTGCGGCCCACCGTCTTCACGGACGTCCGGCAAGACGCCCGCATCGCACAGGAAGAGATCTTCGGTCCCGTCGTCGTGGCGCAGCCGTTCGACACGCTGGACGACGCGGTGCGGCTGGCCAACGACAGCGCCTTCGGCCTGGGAGCCAGCCTCTGGAGCAATGACCTGTCGCGCGTGCAGCGCCTGATTCCGCGCATCGACGCGGGCACGGTCTGGGTCAACACCCACAACATGCTGGATCCCAACATGCCGTTTGGCGGATTCAAGCAATCCGGCATCGGCCGCGAACACGGCCGTGCCGTGATCGAGATGTACCTGGAGAAGAAGTCCGTCTGCATCGCGTACTAGAACGTAGCGGCGCGTCGGCCAAGCCGGGAGATACCGGCGGCGTCGCGTTCGCAAGACCAAGGGGAAGTGCATGGCAAGCAAGACACATGGCCGCGCCCGGGCGGGCGCCGCGCTGGTGCTGGCATGGGCGGGCGCGACGCAGCCGGCGTGGGCGGGCGACCCCAGCGCACGCGACTGGATACCGGCGCCCGTAGGCACCAATATCGTGGCGGGATACCTGGCGGGCCTGCGCTCGTCGGGACTGTACTCGGAAGGCAAGCGGGTGGACGGCGCGTCGCTCGACGTGAACGCGCTGATCTATCGTCAGATGCACTACCGCGACTTCTACGGCAAGACCGTGCAGCTGGAATTCATCGTGCCCATGTACCGCACGTCGCTGGACTTGCCCGGCGCGCCGGGCGACCACCAGACCGGCATCGGCGACGTGACGCTGGGCTCGGCGATCTGGCTGTACAACAATGAGCAGACCAAGACCTGGTTCGCCTGGGAGCCCTTCGTCGTGGCGCCGGTCGGCCGCTACGACGGCTCGCGCCCGGACGTGTCGCCGGGCAAGAACCGGTGGTCCACCATCCAGGACTTCTCTTTTGTCAAAGGCGTGGGCGAATCCACGTTCCTGGAGGCCATCGCCGAAGTGGAGATCTACGGCCGCAACACCGACTGGTACGGCCAGACGTTGAAGAAAGACCCGTCGTTCCGCTTCTTCGCGCTGGCCTCGACCAACCTGACCCCAGACACCTACACGGGCATCCGCTACCGCTATGAAACCGGCGGGCGCGAGGCGTCCTCGGGCGAGACCGTCGCCACCCGGGCGCGCAATCACCAGTTGGCCGTTGAACTGACGCACCAGATCAACGACGCCAACCAGATTCAGATGCAGTACATCCACGACCTGAAGGTCGAGAACGGGCCGCGGATGCGGGGCGTGCAGTTGCGCTACGTCTACGCGTTCTAGGAAACCGGATCATGAGAGGAGAACATCGATGATTGCGCTTCGACCCACATCACGCGCATCGCGGGCCGGACGGTGGGCGCTGTGCGCCGCCCTGGCAAGCGCCACGGGCCTGGCCTGGGCGGACCTGCCCGTGGAAGAACTCAAGGGCGGCACCCGCTTGCCCCCGGCCACGCCGCACCGGCTGTACGTGATGGATGCGGCCTTCAACCACCTGGTCGACAGCCGGGTCAACATCTACGACGGCGATTCCGGGAAATTCCTGGGGCTGGTGCCCACATCGTTCAACGGCCACATGACGGTGTCGGCGGACGGCCGCGACATTTATGTCATGACGACCTATTACGAACGGCTCAACCGGGGCAAGCGCACCGACGTGATCGAAGCCTGGGACGCCGAGACGTTGACGCCCAAGTACGAAGTGCCCATTCCGCAGAAGCGCGCGCAGGCGCTGAACTACCGCAATTACCTGCGCCAGAGCACCGACGGCGAGCTGCTATTCGTGCAGAACGCCACGCCCGCGACGTCGGTGACGGTGGTGGACTTGAAGACCCGCCAGTTCGCCGACGAGGTCACGGCCGCGGCGGGATGCTGGAGCATCATCCCGCTGCCCTCGCGCCCGCGCAGCTTCGCCACCATCTGCGGTGACGGCGGGCTGCTGACCATCGACCTGGACGCCGCCGGCAAGCCCGCCGGCCAGCAGCGCAGCAAGCCGATGTTCGAGCTTGAGAAAGACCCCATCTTCACGCATACCGAGAATGTGGGCGATACCTTCTACTTCGTGTCCTACAACGGCAACGTCTACAGCGCCGACTTCAGCGGCAAGGAAGTCAGCTTCGGCGCCCCGTGGTCGCTGCTGGACGCCGCCGGCAAGGACCGTGGCTGGCGACCCGGCGGCTACAACCTGCTGGCCATCAACCGGGCGTCCAAGCGGCTGTACGTGGGCATGCATCCGAACGGCGCGGAAGGCACGCACAAGACGCCCGCCGCGGAAATCTGGGTGTACGACCTGGCCACGCACAAGCGCCTGGCGCGCGTGCCCGGCAAGAACGCCTTGTCGATGTCGGTTTCGCAAGACGACAAGCCGCGCCTTTTCACTATCGACGGCGGCAACGTCAACATCTATGACGCGACGCCCGCGGCCCCCGTGTTCAAGGCCACCATCCAGGCGGCGGGCGAGACCGCGTTGCAAGTCGAACCGCAACCCACGGGAGGCCTGAAATGAACGACCCGGTCCTGCTCTATGGCGCCAGCGCCGCGTTGGCCTGCGTGCTGCTGCTGGGAGCGCTTGAAAAGCTGAAAGATCTGGCGGCGTTCTCCCGCGCCGTCGCCGCCTACGACATCCTGCCTTCCGGCTTGAGCGGCGCGTTCGCGCGCGTCTATGCGTTGGCGGAGGCCGCCGCGGGCGCCATGTTGCTGATGCCCTCGCTCCAGGCGACGGGCGCGGCGTTGGCGTTGTTCGTGCTGGCGGTGGCGACGCTGGGGCTGGCCTACAACCTGGCGCGCGGGCATCGCGACATCGATTGCGGCTGCGGCGGCCCCGCCACCCGGGGGCGCGATGGCGTGCCGGGCGGGGGGCTGTCGTGGTGGCTGGTGCTGCGCAATGCGGTGCTGGCGCTATGGACGGCGCCGGTGCTGATCGCGGCGGCCGGACAATCGCGCAGCCTGCAATGGGCGGACGCCGCTGCGGTTTTCGGCCTGGCGATGACCGCCGTGGGCCTGTATTTCACAGCCAATCACCTCTTGGCCTCGCATCTCAAGCTGCGGAATCTTTGAAGGAGTTTCATATGGATGCCTTGATCATTTCCAATTTCCTGCTGTGGGGCGTGGTGCTGTGCCTGGTGCTGGTCATCCTGGCCCTGTCGCGTCAAATCGGCGTGCTGTACGAGCGTGTGGCGCCGATGGGGGCGCTGACGATGGACAAGGGGCCCGCCGTGGGCGAGGCCGCGCCGCGCTTTGCGCTGCCCGACCTGCTTGGGCGCCGCATCACCATCGGCGAACGCGGGCAGCACAGCCAATTGCTGTTCTTCCTGTCGCCCACATGCCCCGTGTGCAAGAAGCTGCTGCCCATCCTGAAATCGGTCGCCAGTACGGAAAGCGCCTGGCTGCGCATTGTCTTGGCGAGCGACGGGGAAATGCCCGAGCACCTGGCGTTCTACAAGCAGGCCGGGCTGGAACGGTTCCCGTATCTGCTGTCGACCGAGTTGGGCATGAAGTTCCAGATCAGCAAATTGCCATACGCCGTGTTGATGGACGAGTCGGGCGTCTTGCGCGCCAAGGGCCTGATCAATTCCCGTGAACAGTTGGAAAGCCTGTTCACGGCCAAGGAACTGGGCGTGGCCTCGGTGCAGGATTTCCTGGCCGCGGGCAGCCTGGAAGAGACCCGAATTTCCCGCAAGGAGAGCGGCAATGCATTGGCTGGATAAACTTGGCGAGCGCGCGACGCGCTCCGTCGCGCACACCACGTCGCGCCGCAGCGTGCTGAACCGTATCGGCAAGCTGCTGGTGGGGACCGCCTTCCTGATGCCGGTGCTGCCGGTGGCGCGTTCGGCCCCCGCAGCGGGCAAGAAGCCGCAGATGGACGACACGGCCTGCGATTACTGGCGCTATTGCGCGGTGGACGGCTTCCTGTGTTCGTGCTGCGGCGGCAGCATGACGTCATGCCCGCCCGGCACGTCGCCATCCGCCGTGTCTTGGGTAGGCACGTGCCACAATCCGCTGGATGGCAAGGACTACCTCATCAGCTACAACGACTGCTGCGGCAAGACGGCCTGCGGCAAATGCATGTGCGCGGCGGCCGAACGCGAACGCCCGGGCTACCAGATGTTCCTGCACAACGACGTGAACTGGTGCATGTCCAACGAGTCGTCGATCTTCCACTGCACGACGTCGGTGATCGTGGGGCTGGCCAAGCCGCAACCCAAGGCGGCACCCAAGCCATGAGGCCTTGGAGGCGGCCGCGGGCAGGATGGGGCGGGGGATTTTTCCTCGCCATCCTGCTGTGCGCGATGCAGGGCGCGGCAGCGCAGGAAGGCGCTGCCGCCGACGCCGAGCGCCTGCGGCAAGCGGTGCGTGCCGACTATGTGCTGCAATGCGCCGGCTGCCACCGCGTGGATGGCCGGGGCAGCAGCCCGCACGGCATACCGGATTTCCGCCAATCGGTCGGCGTCTTCACGCATCTGCCGGCGGGGCGGGAATACCTGATCCGCGTGCCGGGCGCCGCGCATTCGCAACTGAGCAACGCCGAGCTTGCGGCGGTGCTGAACTGGGTGCTGGTCGAATTCAGCAGTGCCGAGTTGCCGGCGGACTTCAAACCCTATACCGAAGCAGAGGTCGCGGCGGCGCGGCCGAATCGCTATGACGATGTGGTGCCGGTGCGCCACGGATTGGCCGAACAGCTTTCGTCGATGGGATTCGCGTTGTCCGAATACTCGTATGGCAGTGACAGGAAACCCTAGCCGGGCAGGCAGTTAGGGGTTGTCACCGATACTCGCACCCGACGCGCAGTGCTAGAAAGAGGCAGCATTTCCATTCAACGCTGTAGCTGTGCCGCCGGGCGAGCTGTCCATGGCACAAAAGGCACGCCGTTTCGAGACGCCGGAGTCGCCATGTCATCATCCCTTTTGCACAGCGCGCCCAGGCACTTCCTGGATTGCGCCAGCTGGCAGGAAAGTATCAGCAGCACGTTCGTGCCACTGGAAGTATCCGCTGTGTTCCCCACGCGTTTTCGCAACAGCGTGGCGGTGGGCTGCCTGGGCTGGATGCAGGTCAGCGAATTGCACAGCAGCGCGCAGCGCGTACGCCGCAGCAAATTGCTGGCGGCCCGTTCCGAGGAAGCGGGCTACAAGGTCACGCTGCAATTGGCGGGCCGCAGCGAAATCCGCCAATCCAATCGCACCGCCTTGCTGATGCCGGGCGAGTGGAGCATTTACGACACGACCCGGCCGTACGAGGTCGATGTGGATGACGGCGCGCATTTCCTGGTGATGCAGGTGCCGGGCAAGCAGACCGAAGCCTGGCAGCCCTATATGCAGAACGCCGTGGCCCGCAATTTCAGCGGCCAGCATGGCTGCGGTCGCATGGCCATGGACCTGTTGCGCGTCGCGTTGGGCGAACACGCCCACCTGTCCGAAAGCGCGGCGCGCGATGCGGCCAATGCGGTGTTGCAGATGATGGGGCTGGATATCAGCGAGCGGGCCGGCGGGCAGGCCGAGCAAGACCAGGCTGGCCTGAAGCAGGCGCAGTTGCGCCGAGTCCAGCAGCACATTCTTGAAAACCTGCACGATCCGGCCTTGTCGCCGGCATCCGCGGCCGCGGCGTTCCGCATGTCGCGGCGCTATCTGTACAACCTGTTTGCGCTGGCGGCCACCACGCCTGCCGATTTCATCCTCAGCGCCAGGCTGGAACGCAGCCGGGATGCGCTGTGCGACGCGACGCAGTCCGTGCGCCAGATTGGCGATATCGCCTACCGGTTCGGGTTTTCAGATGCGGCGCGATTCAGCCACGCGTTTCGCAAGCGCTATGGCGCGTCGCCGTCGGAGTACCGCCGACAGGCGCGCTAGCGCCCACGCTGGCGGATCAGCGCTGTTCTGGAATCAGAGCAGCTCTTCGTTGATCAGGTCTTCCTTGCCGTAGAACTTCACGCCGATGTGGATGCGGTCGCGGCCTTGCGAACGGCGGTGGCGGTTGGTGTCGCGCAGGGAATAGACGCAGCCGCAGTATTCCTGCTGATAGAAGTTTTCGCGCTTGCTGATTTCGATCATGCGAGCGGACCCGCCGCCTTTGCGCCAGTTGTAGGTCCAGTAGACCAGGTCGTCGTAGCGGGCTGCGGCGCGCTCGCCGCAGCCGTTGATCTGGTTCATGTCCTTCCAGCGCGAAATGCCAAGCGAACTGGTGATGGTGTCGAACCCGTGTTCGTGCGCGTACAGCGCAGTGCGCTCAAAGCGCATGTCGAAGCAGGCGGTGCACCGTTCGCCGCGTTCGGGGGCGTTTTCCATACCCTTGACGCGGTCGAACCAGTTGTCCATGTCGTAGTCGGCATCGATGAATTCGATGCCGTGCTGTTCGGCGAAGCGGATGTTTTCCTGCTTGCGGATCTCGTACTCTTTGACCGGATGGATATTCGGGTTGTAGAAGTAGATCGCGTAGTCGATGCCGGAGGCCGTCATGGCTTCCATTACTTCGCCGGAACAGGGCGCGCAGCAGGAGTGCATCAGCACCTTGCTGCGGCCAGCGGGGAGGTCAAGCTTGGGGCGGACGAGTTCGGACATGGCTTGCAGGCAAAAAAGGCGGAAAACCCCTTATTTTACCGCGAGTTGCCGTCAGCCGGGGCAGGCCTGGGGCCCCGACGGGTCCTAGCCCAGCACGGCGTCCCAGAGCTCGCGCACCGCAGCGCGTTCCTCCACCAGTTGTTCCGGCCCGACGCGCGCTTTTTCAACCCCCTGCATGCGCAGCTGATGCTGCACGCGGCGCAGTGTGCGGTAGGCGTCGGCGGCGCGCGTGGCCAGTTCGGGCGCGATCAGGCCAGCCTCGCTGGCCAGGCGCAGCAAGGTGATGTTGCCCAGGTTGCGCACCAGCACCGGGTGCGTCCCCGCGTAGCACAGCACCAGGTATTGCGTGACGAACTCCACGTCGACCATGCCGCCCCGGTCATGCTTCAAGTCGAACTTCTGGCTGGTGTTCGGGTGGCCGGCGTTGATCTTCTCGCGCATGGCCAGCACTTCTTCGCGCAGCGCCGCCTGGTCGCGGGGCCGCACCAGGATGGCTTCGCGGATCGTTTCGAACCGGGCGCCCACGTCGGCGTCGCCCGCTGCGTGGCGGGCGCGGGTCAACGCCTGATGCTCCCAGGCCCAGGCGTGCTTGTTCTGGTATTGCTCAAAGGCTTCCACCGAGACGGCCAGCAGCCCGGCATCGCCGTCCGGCCGCAGGCGCAAGTCCACCTCGTAGAGTCGGCCGGACGAGGTCATGGTCGACAACCAGGACGTCATGCGCCGGCCGAGCTTGGCGTAGACCTCGGCCGCGTCATCGCGCGGATCGTCAAACAGGAAGACCAGATCCAGGTCCGAGGCATAGCCCAGTTCCTTGCCGCCCAGCTTGCCGTAGGCGATGACGGCGAAATGGGGTTGGGCGCCCGGCACCTTGTTCACCAGCGGCCAGGCGCGGCGGATGGTCTCGGCCAGCAGCAGGTCGGCAAGCGCCGACAACTGGTCCGCCAGCTTTTCCACCGTGAGTTCGCCCTCCAGATCCTGCGCCAGCAATTGGAAGCTGGCCTGGCGCTGCACGTCGCGCATCAGATTCATCTGGCGCTCGATGTCCGGATCGCCGTCGGGCAGCCTGCACGCATCCAGGTCGGCGGTCAGTTGCCGGGCGATCTGCGTGAAGTCCAAGGGTTCGAACAGCGTGCGCCAATCAATCAGGCTGTCCAGCAGCAAAGGATGCTGGGTCAGGTATTGCGCGGCCCAGGGGCTGGCGGCGACCATGCGCGCCACGCGCGCCAGCGTGTCCGGGTATTCGGCCAAGAGCGCCAGGTAGGCGCTGCGCTGGGCGATCTTTTCGATCAGGTCGAACAGGCGGACGGCCGCGTCCAACGGCGCCGGGGTCTGGAGCGCGGCGCGCAGGGCGGCCGGCAGCAAGGCTTCCATGCGGCGGCGGCTGCTGTCGGGCAGGCTGCGCACGCGGTGGCTGCCCAGCAGGGTTTCGGTTCGGCGCAGCAGGTCTTGCGCTTCGTCGCCGAAGGCCTGCCGGATCTGTTCGGCAAGCTCGCATTCGTTGTCGGGCGTGTCAGGAGCGTCATCGGCCGGCGTGCTGGTATCTTCAGCGTCGCCCATGCCCACCATGCGGAACACGTTGCGGAAGGTCTGCGAGACGAACTTGCGGTGCGCGGCAAGCGTGCTTTCGAAGTCTTCCGGGCTCATGCCCAGGGCGGCCGCCAGCGCGGCGCGCTGGGCCGGGTCGCCCGGCAGCAGATGGGTCTGTTCGTCTTCGCGGTACTGCAAGGCGTGTTCGGTGCGGCGCAGGTAGCGGTAAGCTTCCTCCAGCCGCCGGGCGTCGTCTTCCGGCACCAGGCCTGCCAGCTGCTCGGCGTGCAGCGCGTCAAGCAGGCCGCGCTTTTGCAGCGCAGGCATGCGGCCGCCTCGGATCAACTGGGCCAATTGGACGACGAACTCGATTTCGCGGATGCCGCCATCGCCCAGCTTGATGTTATTGGCGCTGTCGATGCCGTTGCGCGCCATGGCGCGCCGTTGCCAGTCCTGGCGGATGCGTTCGCGCAGGGCGCGCAACGCGGCCAGCGCGTCAAAATCGAAATACTTGCGATAGACGAACGGCACGCGCAGGCTTTCCAGCTGTCGGGCCTGCGGAGCGCTGTCGCTGCCTTCGAAGGCCTGGGCGGGCATCAGGCGGGCCTTCAGCCAGGCATAGCGTTCCCATTCGCGGCCCTGGCCGATCAGATAGTGCTCCAGCGCGTCCAGGCTCCAGGCCAGCGGGCCGGCGTCGCCGTCGGGGCGCAGCCGCAAGTCGGTGCGGAATACCTGGCCGTTGGCGTCCACTTCGGAAATCACCGGCATCATGCGCCGCGTCAGGCGGCCGTAGAACTCGTGGTGGCTGATGCGGCGCGGGCCGTCCGTTTCGCCTTCTTCGCCGTACAACATGATCAGGTCGATGTCGGACGACACGTTCAGTTCGCAGCCGCCCAGCTTGCCCATGCCGACGATCAGCATTTCCTGCGGCTTGCCGGTAGCCGGATCGCGTGGCACGCCGTGCACGGCCGCCAGGTCGGCGGCCACGCTGCGGTAGGCCGCCGCTACTGCGATGTCGGCCAGCGCGGTCATCGCGCCGACCACTTCCTCCAGGTCTGCCTGGCCTGCCAGGTCGCGCACGATCAACGCGCTGAACACCCGCTCGCGCAGCTTGCGCAGCACCATGCGGCAGGTGTCCACCGGCAGCGTCGCGGGCGCGTCGTGCCCGGCCAATTCAGACTGCCATTGCGCCAGGCGGGCCGGGGTGACCGGCGCTTGCACGGCGTCGGCCAGCCAGGCGGCCAGATCAGGATGGGCATCCAGGCGGCGGCGCAGGTGACCGGACCAGGCAAGGGCGGGAGCAAGCATAGGAGACGATGACATGGCGTAAGGGCGGCAGACGAATGGGCGCGTTTCAGGTATAAGTGGGGACGATACCGCAAGACATCTTCTCCTGCCCACCACACACGATCCGTGTCTGTTTCAAATACCGTCCCCACGCCGCACGCGCGTCGCGTGCTCTGCTGCCTGTTTTGGGTCGCGCTGACTATTTATGGCGTGGTGGCCATCGGTTTCCTGGGCGTACGGTACTGGGTTTTGCCGCGTGTGGATCAGTGGCGGCCGCAGATAGAGGCTTACGCCAGCCAGGCGCTGGGCGCCCGCGTCTCCATTGGCGGCATCCAGGCCAATTGGCAGGGGCTGAATCCCAAACTCGATCTTACTGCCGTACAGGTTTACGACGACGAGGCGGCGCCGGTCTTGACCCTGCCTTCCGTGTCGGCCGTGTTGGCGTGGCGCAGCATCCTGGCGCTGTCGCCCACGCTGGTGCGCCTGCGTGTGGAAAAACCCGAACTGACGCTGCGCCGCGATGCCGCCAATCATCTGTGGGTGGCCGGGCAGGACATTGACCTGAACGCCAGCGACCATCAGTCCGACCTGAATCATCCCGCCCTGCGCTGGCTGGTGGCCCAACGTGAACTGCTGATACGCGACGCGACCATCGTCTGGCAAGACGATTTGCGTCAAGCGCCGGCGCTGACCTTGAGCGCCGTGGATTTCTTGATGCGCAACGGCAGCCTGTCGCACCGCTTCGTGCTGCAGGCCTCCGCCGGCGACGCCTTGGCCCGCAAGGTGGAACTGCGCGGGGAGTTCAACCGCAGCCTGTTCGCGGCCAATGCCGCCAATCCCGCGAACTGGAGCGGGCAGCTCTACGCCGAAGCCGATGACGTGGAGCCGCTGGCCTGGGCGCCATGGGTGAAGCCGCCCCAGGTCGCCGGCCGGATTGCGGGCCGGGCATGGTTGCAATTGGACCGGGGAAAATTTACTGAATTGACCTCGGACATCGCCGTCAGGGGCGTGAATTGGTCCGCAGGCAAGGACGGCCCCGCGGTACGCGGCGGTTCGGGCCAGTTCCGCCTGCAAGGCCTGCCTGGCGACTTCGTGCAGATCGACGGCATGCCGCTTGCGCGCAGCCCGGGTGCTGCAGACGCCTCGATCAAGGGCGCGGTGCAGCAACTGGGGGTGACGCTGCCGGGCGTGTTCGAGGAACCCACGCTGGCGGCGCGCGAACTGGCGCTGGATGCGCAGATCAAGGGGCCGGACGCCCAGAACTGGTTCGTGGACGTGACGCAGCTGCACGTGGTCAACGATGACCTGGACGTGCGCTTGCAGGGCCAATGGCGGCGCGAGGGCAAGACGGCGGCGGGCAGCGCGGACATGCGCGGCACGATGGTGCGCGGTTCGATGCCGTCCATACACCGCTACCTGCCCCTGGAGGTCAACGCGGACGCGCGGGAATGGCTGGCCACCGGTTTGCCGGCGGGTGAGATGCGTTCGGCCGCCATCACGCTGAAAGGGGACTTGGACGATTTTCCGTTCAATTCGCCCGGCGTCGCGGGCGAATTCGTGATCGCCGGCGCCTATGCCGGCGCCAAGGTCGACTACGCGCCGGCCCGGCAGCACCGCAAGGGCTGGCCCATGCTGGAAAACCTGTCCGGCAGCTTCCGCATCGACAAGGTGAGCCTGACCCTGGACAGCCCGGGGGGCGCCGTCGCGCGCACCGGGGCGGGCCAGGCGGTCAATCTGGGCGCCGTGACGGCGACGATTCCCGATATGGACCACAACGCCGAACTGATGCTCGACGGCGAGACCTCGGGTCCCGTTCCGGCCTATCTGGCGATGGCCGCGAATTCGCCGTTGGGCGAACTGTTGGACGGCGCCTTGGACGAGGCCCGCGGCACCGGCGATTGGCGCCTGCCGCTCAAGCTGAAGGTGCCGCTGCTCAATACGGACGACACCCAAGTTCAGGGACGCATCGTGTTCTCGGAAAACACCTTCACCTTCATGCCCGAAATGCCCTTGCTGAGCCAGATGCACGGCGATCTGGAGTTTTCGGAGAAGGGCGTCCAGGCCAAGGATATCCGCGCGCAATTCCTGGGCGGGCCCGTCAAGATTTCCGGCACGCTGGCGCAAGGGTCGGATGCCCTGCATTTTGACGGCACCCTGGCGGGCTCGGGCTTGCCGCAACTGATCAACGCGCCGTCCATGGCGCGCTTCAGCGGCAAGGCCGCCTACAAGGGGCGCGTGGGATACCAGAAGGGCGGTTCGGTCGAGATATCGATGGAGTCCGACCTGGCCGGCATGGCGATCGATATGCCGGCGCCGGTCGGCAAGGCCGCCTCGTCGTCCCAATTGCTGAAGCTGCAATGGGGGGCGGCGCAAGACCGCGGCACCAAGGGCAGGCGGTGGTTGACGGCAAGCCTGGGTGAAAACGTCAATGCGCTGTTCGAGCGCGATCCAGGCGATGCGGCGCCGTCTTACTTTGCGCGCGGGGCGCTGGGCATCGGCCGGCCGGCCAGCTTGCCCGAGCGCGGGATGAGCCTGAACGCCAGCCTGCCGGAACTGGACATGGACGGGTGGGAAACCGTGCTGGACGGCTTCGATACGCCCGCCGGCAAGGGCGGGGCCAAGAAAGCCGCGGCCAAACCGGTGTTCCCGGAACCCGAGCGCGTCAGCCTGGCAACCGGCCTGCTGCGCGCCAGCGGCTACACGCTGAACGACCTGACGCTATACGCGACCCGGCCGGGGCCGGCGCAGTGGCGGGTGGACATCCAGTCGCGGCAGGCCACGGGGTCGCTGGAGTGGCGGGAAGCGTCGGGGGCGATCGCCGGCCAGATCACCGCCCGCCTGAAGCATTTGTCGTTCGGCGGCGCCGACGACACCAACGAGGCGGACAAAGCCCTGGCGTCCGGCAATGACCTGTCGGATATCCCGGCGATCGACCTGCAAGCCAAGGAATTCTTCCTGTACGGCAAGAACGTGGGCGAGCTCCAAGTGGTGGGCACCAACCTGGAGCGTGGCCACCAATGGCGGCTGGACAAATTGTCGATCACCAACGACGCGGCCAATCTGAATGCCACGGGCAACTGGCGGCTGGAAGGGCCGGATCGGGGGCTGACGGTGGACGCGACGGCCAAGTTCGCCGACTTGGGCAAGTTCTTGACGCGGATCGGCTTCGAGAACATGGTGTCCGGCGGCGAAGGCTCGGCGGTCGGCAAGGCGACGTGGCGCAACCTGCCCTGGACCCACAATATCGCCGACGTGTCGGGTGAAGTCGACATCAGCCTGGACAAGGGCCGCTTCATGCACGTGAACTCCCGCACGGCGCGCCTGCTGGAGCTGCTGTCGCTGCAATCGCTGCAGCGGCTGGCCCGGCTGGACGTGAATCCGACCAATTTGCTGCGCGACGGATTTCCGTTCGACACCATTCGGGGGCGCGTGAAGATGGCGGACGGGGCAATGTCCACCGAAGGCTACAAGATCAACGGCCCCGTGGCCGCGATCGTCCTGGCGGGCGGCGTCAATATCATCCGCGAGCGCTGGGACCTGAAGGCGGTGGTGATTCCGAACCTGGACGCCAGCGGCGCGGCCATGGTGACGGCGCTTGCCGTGAATCCCCTGATCGGCCTGGGCGCGTTCGTCACGCAATGGCTGCTCAAGCAGCCGCTGGCGCGGGCGATGACCATGGAGTATTCGGTGACGGGCAATTGGGACGATCCCCGGATCGAGCCGATCGACGGGTCGGGCAAGGAGCCGGACAAGCAGACGCCGCGGCCCGCCGATGCGGCGCCCCGTGGCCGCATTCCCCAATACATCGAGCACTGAGCCTGCCGTTCGCCAATAAAAAAAACCGCCGGATGGCGGTTTTTTCATGGCGGGCAAGACCTGTCTTACTTCTTCTTCATCATGTCGAAGAATTCGGCATTGGTCTTGGTGGCGCGCATCTTGTCCAGGATGAATTCCATGGATTGCACTTCGTCCATGTCGTGGATGAACTTGCGCAGGACCCAGACCTTTTGCAGCAGGTCCGGAGCGATCAGCAGTTCTTCGCGGCGGGTACCCGACTTGTTCAGGTTGATCGACGGGTAGACGCGCTTTTCAGCCAGGCGACGCTCAAGGTGGACTTCGGAGTTACCCGTTCCCTTGAATTCTTCGTAAATCACTTCGTCCATGCGGCTGCCGGTTTCGATCAGCGCCGTACCCAGGATGGTCAGCGAACCGCCTTCTTCCAGGTTGCGGGCTGCGCCGAAGAAGCGCTTGGGGCGTTGCAGGGCGTTGGCGTCCACACCGCCGGTCAGCACCTTGCCGGAAGCCGGCACCACGGTGTTGTAGGCGCGGGCCAGACGGGTGATCGAGTCCAGCAGGATCACGACGTCCTTCTTCATTTCGACCAGGCGCTTGGCCTTTTCGATGACCATTTCGGCCACTTGCACGTGACGGGTAGCGGGTTCGTCGAAGGTCGACGCCACCACTTCGCCGCGCACCGTGCGTTGCATTTCCGTCACTTCTTCCGGGCGCTCGTCGACCAGCAGGACGATCATGACCGCGTCAGGGTAGTTGGTGGTGATGGCATGCGCAATGTGCTGCATCATCACCGTCTTGCCGGACTTGGGGCTGGCGACGATCAGGCCGCGCTGGCCCATGCCGATGGGGGCGAAGACGTCGAGGATACGGCCCGTCAGGTTTTCTTCGCTCTTGATGTCGCGTTCCAGACGCATCGTCCGGTTCGGATGCAGCGGCGTCAGGTTTTCGAACATGATGCGATGCTTGATCGCTTCCGGCGCCACGCCGTTGACCTTGTCCACCTTGACCAGCGCGAAGTAGCGCTCGCCGTCTTTCGGCGTGCGGACTTCACCTTCGATCGAGTCGCCGGTGTGCAGGTTGAAACGGCGGATCTGCGACGGCGAGATATAGATGTCGTCCGTGCTGGCCAGATACGAGGTCTCGGGCGAGCGCAGGAAACCGAAGCCGTCGGGCAGGACTTCAAGGACGCCGTCGCCAAAGATCTGCTCGCCTTGCTTGGCGCGCCGTTTCATGATGGCGAACATCAATTCCTGCTTGCGCAGGCGGTTGGCGTTCTCGATTTCCAGGCCAGCGGCCATTTCCAGCAGCTGCGAGACATGCAGCGCCTTCAGTTCGTTGAGGTGCATCGCGGTGATTGGTGGGGGAAAAGTAAAGGAGGGCTCTGGCGGCGCGCCACGGACGGGCTCGCGCGGTATTGAATGAGCGCCGCCTCCAGGGCGGCGCCTTCGTTCACAGCACGCAGTTTACAACGCGCCGTCCAGGAATGCGGTGAGTTGCGACTTCGACAGCGCGCCAACTTTGGTGGCGGCGGCTTGGCCGTCTTTAAAGAGCATAAGGGTGGGAATGCCGCGGATGCCATATTTGGTGGCGGTGCCCTGGTTTTCGTCCACGTTCAGCTTCGCGATCGTCAGGCGACCTGCGTACTCGGTGGCGACTTCTTCCAGGATCGGGGCAATCATCTTGCAGGGGCCACACCAGGCAGCCCAGTAGTCCACCAGCACCGGCTGGCCGGATTTCAACACATCGGCATCGAAGCTTGCGTCACTGACGTTCTTGATTTGGTCGCTCATGATGGTGATTCTCGGTTCGGCAGCAAAAGGCGCGAAAAAAGGGACGCGCCTTGCCGTTGTTCTTGTATGTGGAATGGATTAAAGCATACCACTGTCAATAACAACAGGCATACCACTGTTAATAACAACAGGGTTTGCTGGTTTTGTGTAGGATGTTGCGGCGCAGTCGTCGTGATCCGGGTGATTGAACCCTGACGCGCTGGCTGTGACTGTCATCATCCTACCGAATTCGGAGCTGGTCAGGTCGTGCGCATCCTACCGGGAGCCGCGCAGAATCTAGGCTTATCCGTA
Organism: Achromobacter sp.; assembly: GCF_057314935.1. Taxonomy (NCBI): domain Bacteria; kingdom Pseudomonadati; phylum Pseudomonadota; class Betaproteobacteria; order Burkholderiales; family Alcaligenaceae; genus Achromobacter; species Achromobacter sp. The sequence goes on along the minus strand of NZ_DBHKZA010000020.1, from coordinate 42,434 downwards.
AAATGTCGGTTTTTTTCCACAGATGTTGGGGATAACTTGGCCACTCCACGTTACACCGAGGCGTCCATTCGCGTCCTGAAGGGGCTGGAGCCCGTGCGCCAGCGCCCGGGCATGTACACCCGCACCGAAAACCCGCTGCACGTCGTGCAAGAGGTCATTGATAACGCCGCAGACGAGGCCTTGGCCGGCTACGGCAAACAGATCCAGGTCACGCTCCACATTGATGGCAGCGTGTCCGTCGAGGACGACGGGCGGGGCATTCCCGTCGGTCTGCACCCTGAGGAAGGCGCTCCCGTCGTGGAGCTGGTCTTCACCCGCCTGCACGCGGGCGGCAAGTTCGACAAGGCGGGCGGCGGCGCCTACGCCTTTTCCGGCGGCCTGCACGGCGTGGGCGTGTCCGTCACAAACGCGCTGGCCACCCGGCTGGAAGTAGTGGTGTGGCGCGACGGCGCGGTCAACCGGCTGGTGTTCAAGGGCGGCGATGTCGCTGAACCGCTGGCGCCGTACGCCGAGGGCGGCCGCAAGAAGTCCGGCACCCGCGTGCGCGTGTGGCCGGACGCGAAATACTTCGACAGCCCCAACATCCCGTTGGGCGAACTGACGCACCTCTTGCGCAGCAAGGCCGTGTTGTTGCCCGGCGTGAAAGTCACGCTGGTCAACGAGAAATCCGGCGACACCAAGACCTGGCAATACCAGGACGGCTTGCGCGGCTACCTGGCCGAGGCGCTGACCGGCGCCGAGCTGATGGTGCCGTTCTTCGAAGGCCAGCAGTACGCCGGCGCCGACCACGAGAACTTCGCCGAAGGCGAGGGCGCGCAGTGGGTGGTGGCCTGGACGGAAGACAGCAACGCGGTGCGCGAGTCCTACGTCAACCTGATCCCGACGCCTGCCGGCGGCACCCACGAATCCGGCTTGCGCGAGGGCCTGTTCGGCGCGGTCAAGGGCTTTGCCGAACTGCACAGCCTGCTGCCCAAGGGCGTGAAGCTGCTGCCTGAAGACGTGTTCGCACGCGCCAGCTTCGTGCTGTCGGCCAAAGTGCTGGACCCGCAATTCCAGGGCCAGATCAAGGAACGCCTGAACAGCCGCGACGCGGTGCGCCTGGTGGGCGGCTTCTCCAAGAGCGCGCTGGACCTGTGGCTGCACAGCAACGTGGAATACGGCAAGAAGCTGGCCGAACTGGCGATTCGCCAGGCGCAGGCGCGCCAGCGTTCCGCCCAGAAGGTCGAAAAGCGCAAGAGCTCGGGCGTGGCGGTGCTGCCCGGCAAGCTGACCGACTGTGAATCCAGCGACGCGACGCGCACCGAAGTCTTCCTGGTCGAGGGCGACTCCGCAGGCGGTTCCGCCAAGATGGGCCGCGACAAGGAATTCCAGGCCATCCTGCCGCTGCGCGGCAAGGTGCTCAATTCCTGGGAAGTGGATCGCGACCGGCTGTTCGCCAACAACGAAATCCATGACATTTCCGTCGCGATCGGCGTGGATCCGCACGGCCCCGGCGATACGCCGGACCTGTCGGGCCTGCGCTACGGCCGCATCTGCATCCTGTCGGACGCCGACGTCGACGGCTCGCACATCCAGGTGCTGCTGCTGACCTTGTTCTACAAGCACTTTCCCAAGCTCGTCGAAGCAGGGAATGTCTATGTGGCCAAGCCGCCGCTGTTCCGCCTGGACGTGCCGGCGCAAGGCAAGCGCCCGGCCCGCAAGATCTATTGCCTGGACGAAGGCGAGCTTGAGGCCGCACAGGACAAGTTGCGCAAGGAAGGCGTGCGCGAAGGCGCCTGGGCGGTCAGCCGCTTCAAGGGCCTGGGTGAAATGAACCCGGAACAGCTGTGGGAAACCACGATGAATCCGGACACGCGCCGCTTGCTGCCCGTAGGCTATGGCGATCAGACGCCGGAAGACACCACCCGCATGTTCGACATGCTGATGGGCAAGGGCGAGTCCTCGCAACGCCGCGCCTGGATCGAAGAAAAGGGCAACCTGGCGGAGCTGGATATCTGATGACGTCCGCCACGCCCGGCCAAGCCCGGATGACCGTCGACATGACGGCCGACGACTACGCGGAGTTCGCGGCCTACGTGTACAAGCGCCCCGAACTGCGCCGCCGCCGCTACCGTTCCCACCTGCGCTTCGCCGTCCTGATGATCGTGGCCTTGCTGGCCTACCTGATCTGGCAGACCTGGGACGGCAAGGGGCCTGACTGGGGACGGATATTGCCCGTGTATTTCCAGGGACTGGCCGTGGGGCTGGGCATCCTGGCGCTGCTGGCGCTGGCCTACGAGTTCGCCTTGCCCCCACTGGTCAGGATGAACACGCGGCGCATGCTGAAAAAGCAGCCCGACGACCTGTTCCTGGGCCGGCATCAGCTGGACTTCGGACCCGACGGCATCTCGGACACGACCGCAACCGCCTCCGGGCGCATGGAGTGGTCCGACATCCGCCGGGTGGAAGAAACCCCGCAGCACCTGTACGTCATCCTGGGCACCTTGCAAGGCGTGATCATTCCCAAGCGCGGCCAGGACGCCGCTACGTTGGAGGCGGTGCGCGCCCAATTGCGCGCGCACGTCGACGATACGCAGCTGGCGCCGTCCGCTTGAGGCGCATTGACGCCGTTTCGATGAATTTGTCTACCTGAAACCATCATGACCGACAGCAATCAACCCGGCTTGTTCGACCCCACTCCGCCTGACGGCGATGGCGACGCCAACGCGGCCATCACGCTGGCGCGCTATGCCGAACAGGCCTATCTGGACTACGCGGTTTCCGTCGTGCGGGGCCGCGCCTTGCCTGACGTGGGCGACGGGCAGAAGCCCGTGCAGCGCCGCATCCTGTTCGCCATGCAGGCGATGGGTCTGGCCGCAGGCGCCAAGCCCGTGAAGTCCGCGCGCGTCGTGGGCGACGTGCTGGGTAAGTACCACCCGCATGGCGACCAGGCCGCCTACGACGCCATGGTGCGCATGGCGCAGGATTTTTCGCTGCGCTATCCGCTGATCGACGGCCAGGGCAACTTCGGTTCGCGCGACGGCGACAACGCCGCGGCGATGCGATACACCGAAGCCCGCCTGACGCCCATCGCCAAGCTGCTGCTGGACGAGCTGGACGAGGGCACGGTGGACTTTGTCCCCAACTACGACGGCAGCCAGCAAGAGCCGCAAATGCTGCCGGCGCGCCTGCCCGTGATGCTGCTGAACGGCGCCTCGGGCATCGCGGTCGGCATGGCCACTGAAATCCCGTCGCACAATCTGCGCGAAGTGGCCCAGGCCTGCGTGGCGCTGATCAAGCATCCGCAATTGCCGGACGAAGAGCTGCACGCCATGATCCCCGGCCCCGACTTCGCCGGTGGCGGCCAGATCATTACGCCCGCCGCCGATATCGCGCAGATCTACCGCGCGGGCCGCGGTTCGCTGAAGGTGCGCGCCCGCTGGCAGTTCGAGGAAATGGCGCGCGGCCAGTGGCAACTGGTGATCACCGAGCTGCCCCCGGGCACGTCGGGCCAGAAGGTCCTGGAAGAGATCGAGGAAATCACCAACCCGAAGGTCAAGTCCGGCAAGAAGAGCCTGACGCCCGAGCAGACGCAGGCCAAGGCGGTCATGCTGAATCTGCTGGACGCCGTGCGCGACGAATCCGGCAAGGACGCCGCGGTGCGACTCGTCTTCGAACCGAAGACTTCGCGGGTGGACCGCGACGAATTCGTCAACACGCTGCTGGCGCAGACCAGCATGGAAAGCAGCTCGTCGATCAACCTGGTCTGCATCGGCACCGACGGCCGGCCGCGGCAGAAGGGCCTGCGCGACATCCTGGTCGAGTGGGTGGCATTCCGCACCAACACCGTGGTGCGCCGCACGCGCTTCCGCCTGGACAAGGTCACCGACCGCATCCACGTGCTGGAAGGCCGCATGCTGGTCTACCTGAACGTGGACGAAGTCATCCAGACGATCCGCGAATCCGACGAGCCGCGCGCCGCGCTGATGGAACGCTTCAAGCTGTCCGAGCGCCAGGCCGAAGACATCCTGGAAATGCGCTTGCGCCAATTGGCCCGTCTTGAAGGCTTCAAGATCGAGCAGGAGTTGGCCGACAAGCGCAAGGATCAGATCTCGCTGCAAGAGCTGCTGGATAACCCGAACACGCTCAAGCGCCTGTTGATCAAGGAAATCGAGGCTGACGCCAAGCAGTACGGCGACGACCGCCGCACCCTGATCGAGACGGCCGAACGCGCCGTGCTGGAAACCAAGGTGCTGGACGAGCCGGTCACGGTCATCGTGTCGCAAAAGGGCTGGCTGCGCGCCCGTCAGGGCCATGGGCACGACGCCTCGCAGTTCGGTTTCAAGCAGGGCGACGACCTGTACGGCGCTTTTGAGTGCCGCACCACCGACACGTTGATCGCGATGGGCGACAACGGCCGGGTGTATTCGGTGCCGGTCGGGGGGCTGCCCTCGGCCCGGGGCGACGGCCAGCCGGTCACCACCATGATCGACCTGGAGTCCGGCACGCGCATCGTGCATACCATCGCCGCGGCGCCGGATACGCGTTGGCTGTTGGCCACCCGCGGCGGCTACGGCTTTGCCGCCAAGCTGTCCGACATGGTCAGCCGCCAGCGCGCCGGCAAGCAGTTCATCACCCTGGAAGAGGGCGACGAGATGCTGCGCCCGGTGCCGTTGTTCGACGGCGCCACGCAATTGGCCCTGCTGTCCGCCAAGGGCAAGTTCCTGGTCTTTGGCCTGGACGAATGCAAATCCCTGTCCGGCGGCGGCCGCGGCACCATCCTCATGGGCCTGGACGCCTCGGACAAGCTGGACCAGACGGTGCCGATCGGCGCCCGCGGCCTGCGCGCCACGGGCATCTACCGAAATAAGCTGACCGAAGACATCCTGGTCGGCGACGCGCTGGCGCCCTATGTGGGCAAGCGTGCGCGCAAGGGCCGGCAGCTGGACGTGCGTCCCAAGCAGCCGGTGCTGTCGCCCGTACTGGGTTGATGGCGGGCCGGCAGGGAGCGGATCCGCTCCCTGCCGCCTGGCGCCAAGAGGGGCGGGCCACATGGCCCGCCTTTTTTCTTGACCGGATCCAAGGGGTTGCTATTTAATAGATAGACCAGTCAGTCTATTAATAAGCAATGCGTAAAACAGATCCCATCAAGCAGCAGGAACGCCGCCGCCACATCCTGGAGGCCGCCGCGCATTGCTTTGCAGAACACGGTTTCCACGCGACTTCTACCGCGCAGATCTGCGAGCGGGCGGCGATGAGCCCCGGCAACCTGTTCCATTACTACGCCAGCAAGGCCGACATCATCGAGGCGCTCGTCGCCTCCGACACCGACGACATCCGGTCACGCATGCAGGTCGCCAGCGCGGCCCCCGATGCGCGCCGCGCCTTGCGCGAATGGGTCGACGGCCAGCTGGCCCTGTATCAGGATCCGGCGTTCGTGCGCCTGGGCATGGAGGTGCTGGCCGAGGCCGTGCGAAATCCGCGCGTGCACACCTTGGTGATGGCCAATGAAGGCGAGCGCAAGACAGGCCTGCTGACCCTGCTGGAGGCGGTCTGGATGGGGCAGGCTGCCCCGCAGCCGCTGGCGGCAATGGCAGACGTGTTGTTGCTGCTCCTGGATGGCGTCTTCAGCCGATCGGTGGTGGACCCCGCTTTCGGCGCCCGCGCCGCGGCCGACCTGCTGGCCGAGGCCGTGGAACGCAGCCTGCCGCCTGCCGCCGCCGAGGGCCACCGCGGACCGCGCCGCCCGCAGGCCGGAAGGGGGCAAGCATGAACAACGCCCGTCAGAACCCCGCCCGGCTGGCCCACGTGGACGCGCTGCGCGGCTTTGCGCTCTTCGGCATTTTGATCGTCAACATCGGCGTTTTCTCGTCGCCGTTCTACGGCGCCGGCATGGCCGATCCTGCCTATTCCCGCCCGTTGGATCTGGCGGTGCGCTGGCTGATCGCGTGGCTGTTCGAAACCAAGTTCTATCTGCTGTTCTCGTTTCTGTTCGGTTATAGCTTCACCTTGCAGATGTCGGCGGCTGAACGCAGCCAGGCGGCCTTTGCGCCGCGCTTCCTGCGGCGGCTGGCAGGGCTGGCGCTGCTGGGCCTGGCGCATGCCGTGCTGTTCTACCAGGGCGACATCCTGCTGACCTACGCGCTATTGGGCCTGGGGCTGCTGCTGTGCCGCAGGATGGACCCCAAGCGCGCATTGCGCGCCGCGTTGTGGCTGATCGTGCTGGCCGCGTCGGTCTGGGCGATTCTGGGGTTCCTGAGTTTCCTGGACCCGGTGCCCGCCGGCTACCAGGCGCTGTACAAGGCGGAGGCGCTGGCCTCCATCGAAGCCTACCGCGGCACCATCGGCACGACGATCTCTCAACACATCAAGGAACTGACCGAGAGCGTCTGGTTCATGGTCCTGTTCGTGCAGGGGCCGTTCGTCTTTGCAATGTTCCTGGTCGGCTATGCGCTGGGGCGGCGCAATGCGCTTGCGGATCCCTGGCAGCAGCCGCGCGCGCTGTGGCTGCTGTGCGCGTTGGGGCTGTTGCCGGGTTTGGCGGGTTCGGCGCTGTATGCCACGTCGTCGCTGCCGTTTGCCGGCGCGGCCTGGGAGCTTCCCGGCCTGGCGGCGGACCTGCTGACTGCGCCGTTGCTAAGCATGTCATACGCCGCCGCCTTCCTGCTGGCCTTGCGGACCCGGGTGTTCGGGTCCATGGGCGCTTGGCTGGCGCCTGCCGGCCGGATGGCGCTGACGAACTATCTGATGCAGTCCGTCGTTTGCGCGTTCCTGTTCACGGGCTGGGGCCTGCGCCTGTTCGCGTCGGTGTCGCCGCTGGTGGCAACCGGTATCGCGTTGGCCATCTTCGCCGCGCAATTGCCGTTGTCCGCGTGGTGGTTGCGGCACCACGCCTATGGCCCCGTTGAATGGTTCCTGCGCGCGCTCACCATCGGGGCGGTACCGCCCTGGCGGCGGGTGCGCGCAGGCTGATCAGGCCGTTCCTGCCCGCAGCCGGCCCACCGGGGAGCCGCCGTCCCGGCGGCCCTGCCGCATCCACATGCCCGCCAGCAACAGCACGGCGGGCAGGTAGACCCAGTGGTCCGACCAGCGTTGCGGGTTGGGCGCTTTGACTTCCAGCACGTCCCAGCCTTGCTCCCAGCCCGAGCGCTGGGCGCGGCTGCCGAAACGCACCCCGCCGATCTGGGTCTGATCGCCCAGGCTCATCAGCGTCAGCCCCGCATCGGCCAGGCGCTGGCGTCCCTGTGCGGGCAATGCAGCGCCCGCCGTCGTGACTTTCG
>NZ_DBHKZA010000020.1:0-35075 GCF_057314935.1 Achromobacter sp. | reverse complement strand
CGCCCGACGCATCGGCGCCCGACGCATCGGGACCTGGCTCCAGCGCGGGCAGCGCCACGGCGACGGTCTTGGTCAGTTCGTCCCCCTCCAGATTGATCCCGCGCAGCACCACGGTCAGGCGGCCGTTGTCGGGCATGGCCGCAGCAATCGTCAGCATGTCGGAGGCGGGACGGCTTTCGTATTGCGGCGCGAAATGGTCCATGAACCAGTCGGGACGGAACAGCATGAACGTCGCCAGCAACAGCACGCCGACTTCAGCCCACGTGCAGCGCGTGCGGAACCACCGCATGGTGGCCGCGGCGAACGTCAACGACGCCAGCGTGGCGCCGGCCACGACCAGCGCCAGCTCCCATCCATAATTGACGTCGATCAGCAGCAGGGCCGGGTTGAACACGAACATGAACGGCAGAATGGCGGTACGCGCGGCGTAGGTCACGCCCTGGATGCCGGTCTTGATCGGATCTTCGCCCGATATCGCCGCCGCAGCGAAGGTGGCCAGGCCGACAGGCGGGGTGATGTCGGCCATGATGCCGTAATAGAACACGAACATGTGCACGGCGATCAGCGGGATGACCAGGCCGTTCTGCGCGCCCAATTCCACCACGACCGGCGCCATCAGCGTCGCCATCAGGATGTAGTTCGCGGTCGTCGGCATGCCCAGCCCCAGGATCAGGCACACGAGCGCGGTGAAGATCAGCATCAACAGCACGTTGCCCATCGACACCAGTTCGACGAACGCGGTCATGCGCAGGCCCAGGCCGGTCAGGGTGATGGCGCCCACGATCAGGCCGGCGGTGCCGCAGGCGATCGCGATGCCGATCATGTTGCGTGCGCCGTCCTGCAGTCCGCCGATGGCGTCGCGCCAGCCCTGGCGCCAGGCCGGAGCCGCGTCCTGCTTGCGGAACCAGGCCATCAGCGGGCGCTGCGTCACCATCTGGAACAGCATGGCCATCGCCGCCCAGAACGCCGACAGGCCTGCGGACAGTTCCTCGACGCTCAGGCACCACACCAGGATGCCGATCGGGATCAGGAAATACAGTCCGGCGCGCACGGTGGGCCAAGGTTGCGGGCGCACGGGATGATTGATGTCGATGTCCTGCGGCAGGTCGGGATGCGCCGCGGCAACGCGCAACAGCCACAGATAGAGCGCCGCCAGGATCGCCAGCAGCACCCAGATGGCCGCGGCCCCCGCCACCGCCTGCACGCCGGTGCCGATCCAATAGGCCGCGCCCATCACCAGCAGCGTGCCGCTGATCCCCATGCCCCATCCCGCCAGCTTCTGCAGGGGCGTGCGGACGGGGCCTGCGGCCATCATCGGCTGGATGCCCAGCTTCAGCGCTTCCAGGTGGACGATGTAGAACAGCGCGATGTAGGAGATCGCCGCCGGCAGGATCGCGTGGCGGATGATGTCCGTGTAGGGGATGCCGACGTATTCGATCATCAGGAAGGCCGCTGCCCCCATGACAGGCGGCATGATCTGGCCATTGACCGACGATGCGGTCTCGATCGCGCCCGCCCGCACGCCGCCGTAGCCCGCCTTCTTCATGAGGGGGATCGTGAAGATGCCGCCGGTGACCACGTTGGCTACCGACGAGGCGGACACCAAACCGTTGACCGCCGAGGACACCACGGCCACCTTGGCCGGTCCGCCGCGCAGATGGCCGAGAAGCGCGAACGACACCTGCATCATGTAGTTGCCCGCCCCGCACTTGTCTAGCATCGACCCCAGTAGCACGAAGATGAAGATGTAGGACACCGATACGCCCAGCGCCACGCCGTACACGCCTTCGGTCGTCAGCCACATGTGCGACATCAGGCGTTCGAGCGATGCGCCGCGGTGGGCCAGCACGTCTGGCAGCCAGGGGCCGGCCAGCGCGTAGGCCACGAACACCAGGCCCAGCACCGTCATGGGCAGGCCGAGCGCCCGGCGCGTCACTTCCAGCAGCAGCGCCAGGCCAATCACGGCCGTCGCCACATCCATCGGCGTGGGCTGTCCGGGGCGGCCGGCCAGTTCGTTATAGAAGACGTACAGGTAGCTGCCGCAAAATCCGGCGGCCAGCGCCAGGATCCAGTCGTACCAGGGCATGCGGTCGCGCGCGGAGCGCTTGCTGGCCGGGTACGCCAGGTAGCCCAGGAACATCGCGATGCCGAGATGCAGCGCGCGCGCCTCGGTGTCGTTGAAGATGCCCCAGTTGAACGAGAACGGCAGCGGCGACGCGTACCAGAGCTGGAAGAAGGACCAGATCAGCGCGCCGGCCGCCAGCGTGGCGCCGGCGACGCCGCCCACGTTGCGGCCGCCGCGGTCGGCGTCGGCGACAAGCTGTTCCAGGTTCGGGGCCGGCGTGTGCGGCGCTTTTGTCATGAAATTCCCCTACGAGTCATGGCGCGCGCCGGCCAAGCGGCGCGCGTTGTGTGCTGGCGCGCGGCGAGCGCGCGCTGGCCAGGCCTTAGAGCAGGCCCTTTTCCTTGAAGTACTTCTCGGCGCCCGGATGCAGCGGGGCCGACAAGCCGTTCTTCACCATGTCTGCCGGCTTCAGGTTCGCGAACGCCGGATGCAGCTTCTTGAAGTCGTCGAAGTTGTCGAACACCGCCTTGACCACGGTGTAGACCGTGGCGTCGGGCACGTCGGCGGACGTGACGAAGGTGGCCGTGACGCCGTACGTCCTGGTTTCCGCGGGGTTGTTCGGGTACAGCCCGGCCGGGATCGTGGCGTGGGCGTAATAGGGGTACTTCTCGACCAGCTTGTCCACCGCCGGGCCAGTCAGCGACACGAGCTTGGCGCCGCAGCTGGTGGTGGGGTCCTGGATGTTGGCCGAGGGGTGGCCAACGCCGTAGAAGAAGCCATCGATCTTGCCGTCGCACACGGCGGAACCGTGCTCGTCGGGGCGCAGTTCCGACGCCAGCGAAAAGTCCTTCAGTGTCCAGCCCATCGTGGCCAGCAGTTCCTCCATCGACGCGCGCGTGCCCGAGCCCGGGTTGCCGACGTTGAAGCGCTTGCCCTTCAGGTCCTCGAAGCTCTTGATGTTGGCGTCTTTGCGCGTGACGACGGTGAAGGGCTCGGGGTGGATCGAAAATACCGATCGCAATTTCGGATAGGGCCCGGCCTGCTTGAACTGGCCCTCGCCGTTGTAGGCGTTAAAGCCCACGTCGGACTGCACCACGCCCAGGTCGAGTTCACCGGCCTTGATGGTGTTGGCGTTGAATACCGAGCCGCCGGTGGATTCGACCGAACAGCGGATGCCGTGCGTGGCGCGGTCTTTATTGACCAGGCGGCAGATGGCGCCGCCGGCGGCATAGTAGACGCCGGTGACGCCTCCCGTGCCGATGCTGACGAACTTTTGTTGGGCGGCGGCGGGTGCCGGCGCCATGGACAGCAATGCCGTGGCCAAGCCTGCCGCGGCGAGCGTCCAGGCGTTGCGATGGCCCAAGGGATGTTTGACGGACGTGGTCATGCAAACTCCTTATGGGGTTTTTCCCCGTGATTTGCCGGTCTTTGCCGGCGGTTGGTCCACCCCGCGAGCCTGCGGGGCGTCCTGTACGAATCATCACGTGCCCGCGGGTGGCGGGCGGCGCGCGGCGGATCCCCTCGCTGCGCGCGCAGGCCGGCGCTAGGCTCGGGCCTGTGCAATGGCGGCGTCGATGGCGCCGGCCAGGCGTTCGGTCAATTGGTCCAGTTCGTCGTCGGAAATGATGAAGGGCGGGGCAAGCAGCACGTGGTCGCCCTGGCGGCCGTCGATCGTGCCGCCCATCGGGTAGACCATGAGGCCCCGGGCCATGGCTTCGCGCTTGATCCGCGCATGCAGCGTCAACGCAGGGTCGAAGGTCTGCTTCGTGCCGCGGTCCTGCACCAGTTCGATGCCCATGAAGAGGCCCCGGCCGCGGATGTCGCCCACATGCGGATGCGCGCCCAGCGCCTGTTCAAGGCGCTGGCGCAAGCCTGCGCCCTGTTCGCGCACCCGCGCCAGCAGGTTGTCGCGGCGGATCACGTCCTGCACGGCAAGCGAGGCGGCGCAGGCGATGGCGTGGCCCAGGTAGGTGTGGCCGTGCTGGAAGAAGCCGCTCCCTTGCTGCATGGCGTCCACGATGCGCTGCTGCGCCATCACTGCGCCGATGGGCTGATAGCCGCCGCCCAAGCCCTTGGCGATGGTGATCAGGTCCGGCACGACGCCTTCCTGCTCCACCGCGTAGAGCGTACCGGTGCGGCCCATGCCGCACATCACTTCGTCGGCGATCAGCAGTACGCCATGACGGTCGCAGACTTCGCGGATCCGGCGGAAATAACCGGGCACCGCCGTCACGGCCCCGGACGTGGCGCCCACCACCGGCTCGGCCACGAAAGCCATCACGGTGCCGGCCCCCAGTTTTTCGAAGGTCTGATCCAGTTCCAGGGCCAGCCGCTCGCCGTACTGTTCGGGGCTTTCGTCCGGGCGCTGGTCGCGATAGGCGTAGCAAGGCGAGACGTGTTCGACCTCGATCAGCAGCGGCGCGAATTGGGCGCGGCGCCAGGCGTTGCCGCCCACGGCCAGCGCGCCCAGCGTATTGCCGTGGTAGCTCTGGCGGCGCGCCACGATGTGGCGGCGTTCCGGCTGACCGGTTTCCACGAAATACTGGCGCGCCATCTTCAGCGCGGCCTCGACGGCTTCGGAGCCGCCCGAGACGAAGTAGGCATGCGAGATGCCGGCAGGCGCGTCGGCGACCAGGCGGTCGGCCAGTCGCTCGGCCACTTCCGTGGTGAAAAAGCTGGTGTGGGCGTAGGCCAGCGCGTCGATCTGTGCATGCATGGCGGCCTGGATGTCGGGGTGGTTGTGCCCCAGGCAGGAGACGGCCGCGCCGCCCGACCCGTCAAGATAGGCGCGGCCCGCGCTGTCGTGGATCCACACGCCCTGGCCGCGTACGGCGACAGGCGGCGTCTGGCGTAGGGAACGATGCAGGACGTGGGTTTGGCTCATGGGGATTCCGGGATGCGTGAGTGGGCGGTGGGAAAGGGCGATGGTTGGAAGGGGCGGGCGGTCAGCCAGGCCGTCGCGAGGCGGGCGCGGCCCAGTAGACGTTGTCGGTGCGCAGCCGATCTTCGACTTCGGTCAGGCGGTTGAGCACATCGGCGCCGCCGCGGGCGGTCAGGCGCGCAATCAGGTGCTCGGCCAGGCCCAGCAGGCCGGCGGTGGTATGGAAGAACGAGCCGGGCCCTTGGCGCGCGGGGCGCGCCTGGACGCCGTCGCGGTCGGGCGGGGCGAAACGCAGCGTGTGGCGGGCCTCTACGGCCAGCGGCGACAGCGGGTCGTCGGTCAGCGCGATCAGCGCGACGCCCCGCTGCGCGGCCTGGCGCGCCAGTTGCACCGTGGCCGTGGGGTAAGGCGCCTGCGAGATCACGATCAGCGCGTCGCCGGCGTCCAGGTTGTCGGCCTGCTCGGCGGGGGCGCCGCCCAGGCCGTCGATCAGCACGCTGTTGCGGCGTACCAGCTGATACGCATAGCGCATCTGGAACGCGATGCCGAACGCCGACCGGGTGCCCAGGAAGCCGACCTGGCGTGCGTTCAGCAGTGTCTGCACGGCGGCGTCGAACGCGCCCGCCGGGTTCAAGGCGCACACCGAGCTCATCGCCTGGATCTGGTATTCCGTCAGTACATCGTGCCCGGGCGCCTCGGCGGTGCCCGCGGCGGCCTGCAAGGCGGCGGCGCGCTCACGCAGCCCCGGGTTGCGCGGCCCTGCAAGGGCCTGCTGGAACGGCTGACGGAAATCCTCGTAACTGGAATACCCGACCGCCCGCGCCAGCCGCAGCATGGTGGCCGGCGCCACGCCGAGCGCCTGGGCTTGCCGGCGCATGGACCACAGGCCGACTTCAGCGGGATGCGCCACCACCCAATGCGCCGCGCGTTGCAGCTCGGGCGGCAGGGATTCCAGCTTCTCCTGCAGGGTGAGGATGACGTCGGTGGGGAGGGGCATCGTGGGAATCATCAAAAAAACAAATGATAAATCCTGGTTCTTAAAAAAAACATATGTTTTGTCTAAGGATTTTCACTAGGCCGCCCGATGCGCGCGCCGTCCCTGGGAGGCGCCGCCAAGTCCGGCAATCCTGCGGTCATCTTCTGCAATTCCGTGTTTATTTATTTACATCATGCAGGGGGTTTTTGTTTGACTCGAATAAATCGTGCGCATATCATTTGTGTAGAAATCAATTTGATCGAACTCTTAATTTCCATGAACAACGCCGCGCAATCCGATCCGACACAGCAGTACGACCTGCGCATTTTGCGAGCCCTGCGCCGCATCACGCGCTCGATCGCATTGCATTCGCGCCAGTTGTCAGCAGTCAGCCACATCACCGCGCCTCAACTGATGTGCTTGCGTACGGTGATGGCCAACGGCCCCATGACGGCCACCGCCATCAGCCGCGAGATGCACGTCAGCCCCAGCACGGTGGTCGGCATCCTGGACCGCCTGGAAGACAAAGGGTTCATCCGCCGCGAGCGCGGCCGTGAAGACCGCCGCATCGTCTTCGTCACGGCCACCCACACCGGCCGTGAACTGGCGCAGGGCGCGCCATCGCCGTTGCAGAAGCATCTGGCCGACGCGCTGAACGCCTTGCCTGAACTTGAGCAAGCCACGATCACGCTGTCGCTGGAACGCATCGTGGCGCTGATGGAGCAAGAAGGCCAGGCAGTCGCCGCGGAAGCGCACGGCGACGTGTCGTCGCCCATCCTTGAAGTGCCCACGGGCGGGGCACCCCCAGAATCGGGAATCGTTGCATGAAGACAATCGAACTGGATACAACAACTCTCTCAAGTGCCGTGGCGCCGGCGGTTCGCGCGCAGACCCATACGATGCGTCTGCCCGACCGCAAAGACGGCGCCGCCATTCACCGCCTCATTTCCGAGTGCCCGCCGCTCGACCTGAATTCCCTCTACGCCTACTTGCTCCTGTGTGAGCATTTCAGCGACACCAGCGTCATCGCCGAAAGTGCCGGCGGACGTATCGATGGTTTTATCTCCGCTTATGTGATCCCGACCCGGCCCGACGTGTTGTTCGTCTGGCAGGTTGCGGTGCACGCCCGCGCACGCGGCCACCGGTTGGCCCGCGCCATGCTTCGCGAACTCTTGCAGCGCAAGGGGCTCGCGCATGTTCGTCATCTTGAAACCACGGTGGGGCCTGACAACCAGGCATCGCGCCGCAGCTTTACCGGCTTGGCCGGCGAGCTGGGCGCCCACGTGTCCGAGCAGCCGTTCTTCGACCGGCAATTGTTCGGGGGCGCGGACCATGACGACGAGATGCTGTTGAGGATAGGCCCGTTCGCATTGCCTGCCCCGTAGGGCGGCGCAACCCCAGCGGACTTATCGAAATACCGGGATGGCTTTGCCGATCCGAATGCGTCCACGCATCCGGAGGGGAGCTGGCCGTCTGTCAACTTATGAGATGAAAGGGAGGATTAATCATATGGACTTGAAAATCTTTGACCGGATGGAGTCGGAGGTGCGGGGCTACATTCGGTCGTTTCCCGTGATATTCAGCCAGGCCCGAGGCTCGACGCTGATTGATGAGGACGGCACCGAATACATCGATTTCTTCAGCGGTGCAGGCACGCTGAACTATGGCCACAACAATCCTGTTCTCAAGGAAAAGCTGCTGGAGTATGTACAGTCGGACGGCGTCGTCCACGGACTGGATATGGCCACCAGCGCGAAGAAGCGTTTCCTGGAGACGGTGGATCGCGTGCTGCTCAAGCCGCGCAACTGGCAATACACGCTGCAGTTCACCGGCCCCACCGGCACCAATGCCGTGGAAGCCGCGCTGAAGATCGCGCGCCAGGTCAAGGGCCGCCCCAATGTGATTTCGTTCACCCATGGTTTCCATGGCGTCAGCGGCGGTTCGCTGGCCGTGACGGCCAACATGAAGTTCCGCGAGGCCTCGGGCTACGCGCTGGGCAACACGACGTTCATGCCCTATGACGGCTACTTCGGTCCGGACGTGGACACCATGGCGTACCTGGAACGCATGCTGGAAGATCCCAGCAGCGGCATGGACAAGCCCGCCGCCGTCATCGTGGAAACAGTGCAAGGCGAGGGCGGCGTCAACGTGGCGACGCTGCGCTGGCTGAAAGAGCTGGAAAAGCTGTGCAAGCGCCACGACATGCTGCTGATCGTGGACGACATCCAGGTCGGGTGCGGCCGCACCGGCACGTTCTTCAGCTTCGAGGCCGCCGGCATCCGTCCGGACATCATCACGCTGTCGAAGTCGCTGTCCGGTTTCGGGCTGCCGATGTCGCTGGTGCTGATGAAGCCCGAGCTGGACATCTGGAAGCCGGGCGCCCACAGCGGCACGTTCCGCGGCAACAACCTGGCCTTCGTCACGGCGACGCAGGCGCTGGAGACCTATTGGGCCAACACGGCGTTCACCGCCGAGATCCAGCGCAAAGAGCGCCAGGTCCGCGATTGGCTCGAAAACCTGGTCCACAGCTATCCCAATGCCGGCTTGTCGGTGCGCGGCCGCGGCCTGATCCAGGGGCTGGTGTGCAACACGACGCCCGCCCTGGCCAACCGCATCGCGCAGAACGCTTTCAAGAAGGGCGTCGTCATCGAAACCTCGGGCGCGCACGACGAAGTGCTGAAGCTGCTGCCCGCGTTGACGATCGAGGAAGAGCTGCTCAGCAAGGGCCTGGACGTGATCGAGGCCAGCGTGGCTGAAGCGCTGGCCGAAGAGGGGCAGTCTGCCCGCATTCTGAAATTTGGAGGAAAACGCCAATGATCGTACGCAACGTCAAAGATGTGATCGGCACCGCCGACGAAGTCCGCACCGACACCTGGGTCAGCCGCCGCGTGCTGCTGAAGAAGGACGGAATGGGCTTTTCCTTCCATGAGACCACCATCTTCCCGGGCGGCCGCACGCACATCCACTACAAGAACCATCTTGAAGCGGTGTGGTGCATTGAAGGCGACGGCTCCATCGAGACCATCGCCGACGGCAAGAAGTACGACCTGGGCCCCGGCGTGGTCTACGCCCTGAACGAAAACGACGAGCACTGGCTGTGCGGCGGCAAAGAGCCGCTGCGCGTCATCTGCGTCTTCAACCCGCCGCTGACCGGCCAGGAAGTGCATGACAAAGAGGGCGTCTACGCCCTGCCTGAAGCCCAAGCCAAAGCGGCCTGAACAAGACAAGGAGGTTCGCATGATCTCACCTGCGCAGGATCCGTACGCCTCCCGTACGGATCGAAGTTCCGCCATCATCGCCCGTCAGGATCCGGTGGTTTATGAAGACGGCCAGTACGCCAACGCCCTGTCCGGCGAGCAAGTCGGCCAGTACGAGCGCGACGGTTTCCTCTTGCTGGAGAACCTGTTCTCTGAAGCCGAGATTCGCGCCTTGTCGTCCGAGGTCGAGCGCATGACGCGCGACCCGTCGATCATCCGGCGCGAAGAGTCCATCACCGAGCCCGGCAGCAATGCCGTGCGTTCCATCTTCATGGTGCATGTGCTGAACCCCGTGCTGTCGCGCCTGGTGCGCGACCCCCGGCTGGTCAATGTGGCGCGCCAGATCCTCGGCTCCGAGGTCTATATCCACCAGTCGCGCGCCAACATGAAGCCTGGCTTCAAGGGCAAGGAGTTCTATTGGCACTCCGATTTCGAGACCTGGCACGTCGAAGACGGCATGCCCTCGATGCGCGCGCTCAGCTGCTCGGTGCTGTTGACCGACAACAACGAGTGCAACGGCCCGCTGATGCTGGTGCCCGGTTCGCATCGGCAATTCATCTCGTGCGTCGGCGAAACCCCGAACGAGCACTACAAGCAATCGCTGAAGAAGCAGGAGTACGGCGTGCCGGACCCGGTCAGCCTGCAATTGCTGGTGGAGCAGGGCGGCATCCGTTCCATGACGGCCAAGGCCGGTTCGGTGGTGTTCTTCGACTGCAACACGATGCACGGCTCGAACAGCAATATTTCGCCGTGGCCGCGCGCCAATGTGTTCATGGTCTACAACAGCATGGAAAATACCTTGAATCCGCCCAAGTACGGGCTGACCCCGCGTCCTGAACATATCGCGACGCGCAAGGGGTTCAAGGCGGTGACGCCGCTGGATACCTTGAAGCTGGTCGGCGGCTAGAAGGTACCGCCTGTCGTCGCATTCGAAACCCGGGCCTGGCCCGGGTTTTTTCATGGCGGCGACAGGGGAAGACGCGCGCCGAAGGCGGCACGCTCTCTGCTATCCTTCCGCGCATTCTCCGCTGACTTTTCGCCGCCATGTCCGCCCGTATCCTCAGCTTGCATATCTACCCGATCAAATCCTGCGCAGGCATCGACCTGGCGGAGTCCCCCATTGACCGGGCCGGCCTGGCCCAAGACCGCCGCTGGATGCTGATCAGCGCCGACGGCCAATTCATGACCCAGCGTCAGTGGCCGGCGATGGCGCTGATCCGCACCGCGCTTACGGCCGGCGCGCTGCGCCTGTCCGCGCCGGGCATGGCCGACCTGGATGTGCCATTGGACGGGTCCGGCCTGGAGCCGGGGGCGGAAACCGTGGCGGTCTGGAGCGACACCATTTCCGCCCGGCGCGAAAGCACGGCAGTCGGGCAATGGTTTTCCGATTTCCTCAAGACGCCTTGCCGCCTGCTCAAGGTGGATGCGGCGGCCGAGCGCAACGCCAAGCCTGATTGGGTGTCCCGCTGGGTCGACGCGCATCCCGATCTGGCGGAGACGTTCGCCGGGGAACACCACTTCGGTTTCGCCGACGGCTTTCCCCTGCTGATCGCCAACCAGGCCTCGCTTGACGACTTGAATGCCCGCTTGCAAGCCAAGGGCGTGGCGCCGGTGCCGATGGACCGCTTCCGGCCGAATATCGTGGTCGAGGGCGAATGGGAGCCTTTTGAGGAAGACCATACCGCCATGATCACCGCCAACGGGGTCCGGATGGCGTTCGTCAAACCTTGCACGCGGTGTTCGATCCCCGATATCGACCAGCGTACGGCCCAGCAATACGATGAGCCCGGGCGTACGCTGGCGGGCTACCGGAATCTGGAAATCGGGGTGGTGTTCGGCCAGAACGCCATTCTGGATGCGCCGGCCGGCGCGCGTCTGAAGGTCGGCGACGCGGTCGAGATCGAACTGGATTTCTAGGCGCGCGCGGGCGCTGTTCGGCCCCTGCAGCGAAGTCGGCCGCCTGCGCAATGACGCAGCGGACGTCCCGGGGCGGCAAAAATTATAGAATACCGGGTTCCAACGGCAATACCGGATGCCGGGCATCACTTAGCAACGCTTCGCGGACCGGGCCGCGAACCAGGATATTTCTATCATGCAACGCATCATGCTGCGGGCAAAGCTGCACCGCGTCACGGTCACCGAAGCCGACCTTCATTACGAAGGGTCTTGCGGCATCGACGAAGACCTGCTGGACGCTGCCGGCATGCGCGAGTTCGAACGCATCGAGCTCTACAACGTCACCAACGGCGAACGTTTCGACACGTACATCATCAAGGCGGCCCGCGGCAGCGGCGCCATCTCGCTGAACGGCGCAGCGGCCCGCCGGGCCCAGGTCGGCGATCTGCTGATCATCTGCACCTACGGTCCGATGTCCGAAGCTGATTCCGCCACGCATAAGCCGCAGGTGGTGTTGGTGGACGACGCGAACCGCGTCAAGGAAATCCGCAAGTTCCCGGCCTGACGCCGGGCCGGGCGCAGCGCGCTTCCGGGCAGGCCGGAAGACGCTGCGTCAACTCAGAATCGTTTCATCATGAGCTTCCAGGTCACCATTCAACCCAGCAAGCATCAATTCCCGGTCGAGCCCGGCCAGACCGTGCTCGACGGCGCCTTGGCTGCCGGCATCGTGCTGCCTTACAGCTGTCGCAACGGCGCGTGCTCCACCTGCAAGGGCAAAGTGGTGTCCGGGGAGTTCGACGCCGGGCAGTATCCCGCCCAGATCCTGTCGCCCGAGGAACTGGCCGACGGCTACACGCTGTTCTGCCAGGCCCGTCCCGGGTCGGACATGGTGGTCGAATCCACCGAGGTCCGCCTGGCCAGCGACATCCAGATCCGCAAGCTGCCGTCGCGTGTGCAGACGCTTGAGCGCGTGGCGCCCGACGTCACCGTGATCAAGCTTCAGCTGCCGGCTTCGGAACAGTTCCGCTATTACGCGGGGCAGTACATCGAAGTCATCTTGAAGGACGGCCGCCGCCGCAGCTATTCCATGGCCGGCGCGCCGCACACCGGCAGCCCGCTGGAACTGCACATCCGCCACATGCCGGGCGGCCTGTTCACCGACCACGTCTTCGGCGCGGGCGACACGCAGATGAAAGAGCGCGAAATCCTGCGCCTGGAAGGCCCGTTCGGCTCGTTCTTCCTGCGCGAAGACAGCGACAAGCCGATCGTGCTGCTGGCCAGCGGCACGGGGTTCGCGCCCGTGAAGGCCATCGTGGAGCACATGATCCACAAGAACATCAACCGGCCGGTCACCCTGTATTGGGGCGGACGCCGTCCGCGCGACCTGTATATGGACGCGCTGGCGCAATCCTGGTCGAGCCTGCTGCCGGGGTTCACCTATGTCCCGGTCGTGTCCAACGCGCTGCAGGAAGACGGTTGGACGGGCCGCACCGGTTTCGTCCACGAGGCCGTCATGCAGGACATCGCCGATCTGTCCGGCCACCAGGTCTACGCCTGCGGCACGCCGCTGATGGTCGACGCCGCCCGCCGCGAGTTCAGCGCGCAGAGCGGCCTGCCGCCGGAAGAGTTCTACGCGGACGCCTTCACGTCCGAAGCCGACCTGGCGAAAGCCGCGTCGTAACCGGACCGGCACGAAGCACGAGGGGTGGAATTCACAAGCGGAAAAGCTTTGTGACTTCCGCCCCTTTTTACCGCTGGGCCGCCCCAAGGTAAAAAGGCCCCCTCGGGGGGCAGCAAGCACGCAAGGCGTGCGCGGGGTGGGGGCTTTTTTTACCGCTGGGCCGCCCCAAGGTAAAAAGGCCCCCTCGGGGGGCAGCAAGCACGCAAAGCGTGCGCGGCGTGGGGGCCCTTTTTTATACGTAGGCGAAGGCAAATCGGCGGGGTAAACTGCCTTGGCAGCGGCTTGCCAAGGGGGCGGACATCGGGTCCGTGAGCCGATTTGGCACGCAAGGAGCAATGCGGGCATGAAAGTAGCGGTATTGGGTAGCGGCATTATCGGAATCTCCAGCGCCTGGTGGCTAAGCCAGGCCGGCCATGACGTCGTGGTCATTGATCGCTGCACCGGTCCCGCGCAGGAAACCAGCCTGGCCAACGGCGCGCAGATCTCGGTCTCGTATGCCGAACCGTGGGCCAATCCGCAGGCTCCGCTCAAGCTGCTCAAATGGATGTTCCAGGACGACGCGCCGTTGCTGTTCCGCCCGCAATTGGATTGGCGGCAATGGATGTGGGGCTTGGCGTTCCTGCGCGAATGCCTGCCCAGCCGCCTGGCGCCGAATATCCGCGCCATGGTCCGCATGGCCGAGTACAGCCGTGCCACGCTGCGCGGCATGCGTGCCGAGCTGGGCATCGAATACGACCACCTTGAACGCGGCATCCTGAATTTCTACCGTGACCCGCACGAATTCGAAAACTCCCAGCGCGCGGCCGGGCTGATGCGCGATTTCGGCGTGGAACGCCGGGTGGTCTCGGCCGACGAGGTCATCGCCATCGAACCCGCCTTGGCGCCCCACCGGCAAACGATCGTCGGGGGCGACTACACCCCCGAAGACGAAAGCGGCGACGTGCACCTGTTCACGGTCGCGCTGGCCGAACGCTGCGCCCGCGCCGGCGTCGAATTCCGCTACAGCACGCGGGCGACCCGCCTTTTGACCCAGGGCGGCACCGTGCAAGGCGTCGAGGTCATTGAACCCGATGGCCGCTACGGCGCGGTCTCGGCCGACGCTTACGTGGTGGCCATGGGCAGTTTCAGCCCCAACATGCTGCGTCCGCTGGGCATCCCCTGCAACGTCTATCCCGCCAAGGGGTACTCGGCGACCTTCCCGGTGTTGAAACCGGAGGCCACGCCCACGGTCAGCCTGACGGACAGCAGCCACAAAATCGTGTTCTCGCGCCTGGGCGACCGGTTGCGCATGGCTGGCACGGCAGAACTCTCGGGATACTCCCGGGGCCTGAACACCAGCCGTTGCGAAGCCTTGACCCGCCTGGCGCAAGAACTCTTTCCCGACGCGCTCGATTTCGCGCGCGTCAGCTATTGGTCGGGCTTGCGCCCGTCCACTCCCTCGAATGTGCCCATCATCGGCCGTAGCCGTATCCCCAATTTGTATATCAATACGGGACACGGTACGCTTGGCTGGACGATGGGTGTTGGCTCGGGCCGGGCATTGGCCGATCTGCTTAGCGGACGGCGGCCAGAACCGGAATTCCCTTTTCTTGGTCTGTGAACCTATGAAGAATCTGCAATTGGCGGGCGTTGCCCGCGCGATGTTCGCCAGCCGGCGTGCATGGGTGTTCGGCGCCGCCATGGCAATGGCAGGCGTGGCAAACGCCGCTCCCGTGGAAATCCAAGTCTGGCACACGCTGTCGGACGCGAATAAGGCCGAGTTCGAAAAACTGGCCAAGCAGTACAACAAAGAGCAGGACCAGGTCAGCGTCAAGCTGCGCGGATTCAACTCGCAGGACGCGCTTGAGCAAGAGGCCGTCACGGCCGTCAAGGCCAAGAAGGCGCCCAATCTGGTGCAGCTGACCGACAACCACTCGCCGGAAGTCGTGGCCCAGCACAAGGCCATCCTGCCGATGTACGAACTGCTGGCCAAGTACCCGATCAAGGACTTGAACTGGTTCGTGCCGGCCACCAGCAGCTTCACGCGCGACGGCAAGGGCCGCCTGCTGGCCTTCCCCTGGATGGCTGAAGTGCCGGTGATGTTCTACAACACCGCCGCCTACAAGAAGGCGGGCCTCGATCCCAACAATCCGGCCCGTACCTGGAACGGCCTGCAAGCCGAACTGCTGAAGCTGCGCGACGTGGCGGACATCGATTGTCCGTACGCCTCCAGCGACCAGGTCACCGTGCACCTGGAGAACCTGGCGCCGATCAACGGCCAGCAATTCACCAGCAACAACAACGGACTGGACGCAGTCACCAAGAAGAGCGCCGCGCCTGCCATGCAGTTCGACACGCTCTACATGCGCCACATCTCGCTGATGGTCAGCTGGAAGCGTTCGCTGCTGTTCATGGCGCACACGGGCGACGCCTCGGCCGACAAGCTGTTCGCCAAGGGCGAATGCGCCGTGCTGACGGCCAATTCGGGCGCCTTCGGCACCTTCGTGGCCACCAAGTCGCTGTCGTTCGGCGTGGCGCCGGTCCCTTACTACGATCAGGCCACCAAGACCGCCGGCCAGCCGTTTGTCAGTGGCTCTGCGCTGTGGGCGCTTGACGGTCGTCCGCAGGCCGAAGAAAAGGCCACCGCGCAGTTCCTGGCCTGGCTCTCCAAGCCGGTGGTCGCCGCCGAATGGCACCAGCGCACGGGTTTCCTGCCGCTGACGGAAGCGGCGTTCCGCGCGTCCGACGTGTCGTTCTACAAGAGCATCCCGGGCGCGCAAGCCGTGATCGCTTCGATGAGCTCGCGTCCGGCCAGCAACAGCCGTGGCTTCCGGATGGCGAACTACAACCGCATCGAGCCCGTGCTGAACCAGCAACTGAACGATGCCTTTGAAGGCAAGGTGCCGCCCGTGTCGGCCCTGAACAATGCGGCGACTCAAGCGCGCAGCATCGCCACGCAACGTTGATCCTCGTGGCTTGATCCGGCAGCGTTGACGCCTGCCGGTTGTGCCCGCAAGAACCCGGTCCCAGGACCGGGTTTTTTTTCGTCCACAGATCGCGTCGACGCGGGGAGGATCAAAACATCCATGCGTACATGCCAGTCTGGCGGGGCGCCAGCCCGTCGTCCACCATGCCGTTCACGCGTACCGCTTCGGGTGCGCCCTTTGCTTGCGGTGAGGCATGGTTCGACTTTTCTTCCTGGTGGCAAGCCTGTCCGGCCTGGGCGCTTGCACAAGCTGGCCGGCCAATGGCGGTCCTGGCGCATCATGGCAGGCGTCTGAGCCTGCCGCGGGTGGCTTCCGGTTTGATTGGCGCCTGTCGGGGGATCCCGCGGTTGCGCCCGTGCAGGTGTTCGACAACGGCAGGGAAGTCTGGCTGCAGTTCGCGCCGGGCCAGGCCTTGCCCGCCGTGTTCGGCGTGCGGGGCGATGGCGAACATGCCTTGCCCTATGTGCGCCGCCATCCCTATGTGGTCGTGAAAGGGGAGTGGGCCATGCTGCGCTTTCGCGGGGGCCGCTTGGCGGCAAGGGCGGAGCGTGAGGACGACGTGGCGAACATGGCTGCGGCGCCCGCGCAATCCCGGCCGGTGCCGATGCCAGGCGTCGGCGCGTTGGCCGCTGAGGGGCCGTTGGCTGTCAGTGGCCCTGCGGCGGTCGCAGCGTCGGAACCTGTGATATCCCCGCCGCCTGCCGTGCCGCTTCCGCAATTCCGGGCAGCGCCGCCGGACGCCACGCTCCGCGCCGTGCTGGCGCGTTGGGCGGAAAGTTCGGGTTGGACGTTCCAGCCGCAGCATTGGGCGGTGGACGTCGACATCCCCTTGTCCGCGTCGGCGGACTTCTCGGGTGACTTCAAGTCCGCCGTCCGCGAATTGCTCGGCGCAACCGAGCTGGCCGAGAAGCCCTTGCAGCCTTGCTTCTACGGCAACCAGGTGCTGCGCGTGGTGCCGCTCGCCCAGTCCTGCTCTCGCATGGCATCACTGCAAGGAGGCGGGGCATGACGATCAGGCGCATGAGGGGCGTGGTGGCGTGCGGGGTGGTGGGTGGGGTGTTGAGCGGTTGCGCGGCTTCGGACCACGC
This sequence comes from Achromobacter sp., assembly GCF_057314935.1. Classification (NCBI taxonomy): domain Bacteria; kingdom Pseudomonadati; phylum Pseudomonadota; class Betaproteobacteria; order Burkholderiales; family Alcaligenaceae; genus Achromobacter; species Achromobacter sp. The sequence goes on along the minus strand of NZ_DBHKZA010000020.1, from coordinate 18,265 downwards.
GGCGGATCTGACCCGGGAGGCGAACGACCGGCACGCGGGCCTGGCCAGCCGCCATCAGGCCTTCGCGGATCGCTTGACGGACCGCCAGGCGCGCATCGCCGCGCAGGACGTCGCTGCGCCGTGGATCGCGGGCAAGCCGCAGCCGCTGGCGCGCGCCGTGTCCTTGCCGCCTGCGTTGCGGGAAAACGTCCCCACGACGCTGATGCTGGCCGACGGGGCAGACCTTCCCGCCCTGGCCCAACGCCTGGGCGCCGCCACCGGCATCCCGGTGCGCGTGCGGCCCGACGCCTTGCTCCCGCTTGAACAGTTCCTGCCGCGCCTGGCCGTCGATACCGGGCTGGCAACGCCATCTCCAACTCGGCTTGAAGTCCGGGAGGGGCCTTTGCCTCTGGCCGATCTGCTGGATGCGTTGGCCGCGCGGTTTTCGGTGCACTGGCGCTATGTGCGTGATGCGCTGGAGTTCTACCGCACAGAAACCCGCGTGTTCGATGTGCGGGCACTGTCGCTTGCCAGTGCGGTCGATGTGCGTTTGGGCCGGTCGGGCAGCGAAGACGGCGAGGGCTTCGAAAGCACCTCCAACACGACCTTGTCCGCGAAGGAGCACAACGCGTTGGCGGTTCTGCGCGCCAGCATCGTCCCGTTCCTGACGCGCTCGGGCTTAGTCGCGGACGCCGTGGATGGGGCGTCGTCGCTGGTGGTGACGGACACGCCCGAGGCCCTGGAACGCGTGGCGCACTACCTCGAACGCGAGAACAAGGCGATGACGCGCCGTGTGCGGCTCGTCTTCGAGGAAATCACCGTCATCCTCAAGCAATCGGCGTCGGGCGGGGTGGATTGGAATGCGTTGTACGCCGCCGCAGGCGCATCGGCGCGCCTTGCCTTGCCCGGGGCCGCCCCGCTGGGCGCGGGCATGCTCGAGACCGGTGTCGGCCGGGGACCGTTCGACGGGTCGCGCGCGGTCGTTTCGGCGCTCAGCACGATGGGCGCGATCGTGCGTCACCGCAAGGTTCCCGTCCTGACCCTGAACCGCCGGCCGGTCACCCATGCGATCCGGACCACGTTTTCCTATATCGACCGGGTGCAGAGTACTGCCGTTCCGGGCACGACGGCTGGCGGCGCCAATGGTTCGCTGCCCGCGGTGTCGATCACCCAGAAGGAAGAAACCGTCGGTTCGTTCCTGACGCTGTTGCCTGACATCCAGGAAGACGGACAGATCCTCTTGTCTGTCGCCTATGACAACGCCGTGGCGCAACCGCTTAAGACCATCACTTTCGGAGAGCGCGGCAATCAGATCCAGGTCCAGCAAATCACGATCGACGGCAACGGCACCGTGCAGCAGATCGAGTTGCGGCCAGGTCTGCCCGTCATCCTGTCCGGTTTTGACCGCAGCCAGGACCAGCACGACCGCCAACGCCTGGCGCCGGGCTTGCCGCTGATCACCGGCGGGCAGGACAGCGCCGCCCAGGAGCGCGAGACGACGCTCGTCCTGGTGACGGCGCAGGTCGAAGAAGGCTATTGAGGGCGCGCCATGAACCGAGCTCCCCATTTCCTTCTGATCGATTGCGCAGGCGCTGACCGCAAGCTGGCTTTCGGGCTGAGCTGGCAGGTGCTGATCGGCTCCGATGTGTCCAGGCTGGCCCGTGCCCGCGGTTGGCGCTTGCGGGCGACTCACCTCGTCGTCGGCGGTTCTCCCGCGACGGTGGCGGGTTATGGCCGGGCGCGTTCGTTCTGGCGCCGGGGTTCGCAGGCCCAGGCATCTCGGCGGGGGCACCTGCCGCATATCCAGGCTGCCGCGCAACTCTACGCATTGCGGTATCCCGAAGGCGGCTTGTGCCTGGTCCCGCTTCCGGAAGGCCGCTATTGGTTGGCCGCGGCGCAGGACGGCAGCGTGTTGTCGCAGGCGGACAGGGTGTTTGCCTCGCACCGCGAGGCCTTGCATGCGCATGCGCGCTTGCGAGAGCAACGTCCGGCCCTGCCCGAGCACGATGCGGGTACGGTGTGGGCCGCGTTGCAGCAGGCCGTGGAGCCCGGCGCACGGCTGGCGGCGCTGCCGTCCCGGTGGGCCGCACTGCCGCTGGCCTTGCGTCTGTTCCTGATATGCGTGGCGTTGTCCGCGGCCATGCCACCGCTATGGAATGGCTTGTCGACGTGGGTCCTCTCACGCAAACCGGAAGTGCTTGATCACGCGACGGCAGAGCCGGTGGCCCCCTATCTGGCAATGCTGGAAGGGACGCCCGCGCATGCGCCCGCGGATCTTTTGCGTTTGCTGGGCGCCGTGGGAAGGCTCCCCATCTTGGTGCAGGGTTGGGCGCTGCGCCACGCACAATGCGATGCCGGGCCTAGAGCCTGGAACTGTTCCGCGCGCTACGTCCGAGCGCATTCCTTCGCCACCAACCAGTTGCTGCACGCCCGGTTGCCTCCCGGCTGGCAAGTGTCCTTCAAACCGCTCGACGAAGCCACGCTGTCCTGGCGGGTTTCGGCGGATGCCGTGCCCTTGGCCCGGTTGCGGTTACCCAGCGCGTTGCGTGTGGATACCGAACTGGTTGCGGCACTGCAGCGCTTGCAGCCGGCATTCGCCTCCGTCGCACTGGATCCGGCGGTCGCATTGCCGCTACCGCCACCGCCCGCGACGGAACCGTCCGCGTTCCAGGCGCCCGCCCCGCCGGCCATCCGGCGCCGCGCGTTGCGTATGGCCGGGCCATTGCGTTCATTCGCATTGTTGCCTGGGCCGCTTCCGGCTGTGCGTTGGTCGCGCCTGACGCTGGATGTGCAGCCGCAACGCCAGCCCAGCCTGGTTGCCAGCACGCTGGTCGCCGAATTGCACGGAGAACTGTATGAGCAGGAATGACTTCGCATCAGGCCGCGCGGCCTTCGCGGGCGGTGTCGCATGGATCCTGGCGGCGGGCTTCGGTTCCGTGCCGGCCGTGGCGTCGCAGGCATCGCCGCCGCAGTCCGATGCCGCGCAGGAATGGCCGGAAGTGGAAACGGTGCGCACGCTGTTGCGCGCCGATGCCGCCGCCGCGCTGGCCGATTGCCGGATCCCCGGCATTTGCCTCGCCGGTGCGGCGTCCGCCGCGGCGGGGGAGCCCATGGCCCGACCGCGGGACGATATCCGCGTGGCCGCGATATTCGGGCTGGCCAGGCGGCTTAGCGCCGACGTTGTCGTCAACGGCGCGTTGCTGCGCTACCAGGCAGGCCGCGCCGCGCCCGTCGCGGGGGAGGTCTCGGCAGGCACCTACCAGCTGCTTGCCATCGAAGGCGCTTGCGTGCGCTTGCGCCGGGATGCCGCAGACCATATCGCCTGCCTGGCGGCGGGAAGGGCGGAGCCATGAATCGCCCATCGACACCGGCGCAAGCCCTGCTGCCCCGCGAATTGCATACCGCCGACGACATTTCCCGCCTGGTGCCTGCCTTTGCCCGCGCCTTGACCCGGGAATTCGACCTGGCCTCGTTGGCCGGCCGCTTGTGTCCCGTGCTGCTGGAAAGCGGCGATGCGGCCATCTTTGCCGTCAGGGAATACATCCAGGGCGATCCCATCGACGAGGTCGAGCGCCTGGTGCGTGCGGGCGGATACCGCTTGGCGCAACCGTCCCGGTATGCGCTGCCGGCGCCCTTGTTGCTGATGGTCGCGCGCGGGCAATTGACGGCGGCAGGCCGTTCGTCGCGCGGCGGGGGGCGGCAAACCGAGCGTGCCTCCGCGCTGGCCGCGCTCTTTCTGGATATCGTGCGGTGGGGCGTGACGCAGGGCGCGAGCGATGTGCACATCAATGTGAATCGCCGCCGCGAGGCTTGCGACATCCGCTACACCATCAATGGGGAATACGTCACCACCGAGCGCTTCTCTGGCTTGTCCAACACGACGCTGCTGGAGGTGTTGGCGGTGGCGTGGATGGACGTGCGCGGCGGCAATGGCGCCGTGTTCGATCCGGCGCTCGAGCAGCAGGGGCGCATCGCGCTTGACGTGGATGCCGTGCCGCTGGTGCTTCGCTGGGCGTCTCTGGCCACCGATGCGGGGCCGTCGGTCTGCCTGCGCATTTTGCGTCTGGACGCCACAGCGGGTGGCGACCTGCATGCGTTGGGCTACTTGCCTGAGCAGATCGAGACCTTGCTGCGTGCGCGCGAACGCGAAGGGGGCGCCATCGTGCTGGCGGGCGTCGTCGGGTCTGGCAAGTCGACCACCATTGCCACGCTCATGCGTGGCATCGCGTCCACCCGCAAAGTCATCACGCTGGAAGACCCGGTCGAATACGTCATCGCCAATGCCTTGCAGAACACGCTGGGCAGCGCATTGGCCGAATCCGCGTGGCCGGCGTTCGATGCCAAGCTCAAGACCATCAAGCGCTCGGCCATGAACGATCTGCTGATCGGAGAAATCCGCGATGCCGATACCGGCCGCGCTTTCATGGATCTTGCCGGCTCGGGCGTCAGCCTGTATGCCACCACGCACGCGGGCGCGGCGGCCTTGATTCCCGAGCGCCTGGCCTCGGATGCGATCGGCGTGTCGCGCGATTTTCTTGCCACGCCCGGCATTCTGAAGCTGCTGGTCTATCAGGCGCTGTTGCCCCGCTTGTGCGCAGCCTGCGCCTTGCCGATGGACAGCTTGTGGCGGGGGCATGCACAAGCATCCGATGGATCGCTGGATTGGCGGGCCTGGGCTGCCTGGCTGCGGCGGACCTACCTGCTGGAAGCCGACGCGCTCAAGGTCAGGAATACGGCGGGGTGCGCCGCTTGCCGCCGGCCCCATTTGCCGGAGCTCAACGGGACGGCAGGGCGCTGTGTCGCGGCGGAATTGATCGAGCCTGAGCGTGTGGACGGTTTCCTGGAACGCGTGCGCAAGCGCGACAACCAGGCGCTTGCGCAGGGGGAAGACGGGCAGCGTGCTGCCGGCGGCTGGCGCGATGCGCGGGGGGCCGGCTTGCGGGCGCTGCACTGCGCATTGCACAAAGTGAGTGCTGGCGACGTGGACCCTCGGGTATTGCTGCGGCGTTTCGACCTTGCCGTGTCGCCGCACACCGTGCGCATGAAGCCTGCCGGGGCGCATGGCGCGCAGGGTAGGCCGGCGTGATCCCCCTTTTTCTGCGCCTGGATGCGCTGCGCTTCCGAGCCCTGCGTGCGGACTACTACGAGTATCTGGCGGATCTGGTCGAGGGAACGCAAGGGCGCAAGAGCTTGCGCGACATTTTCGATGACGATGCGCGCCGCTACGGGCGGCGCACCGTGAGGGGGCGCCTGTCGCGCTACTGGGCCGCCGCCTACCTGGAGGCGGGGGGCGACCTCGGCGTGGCCTGGTCCGGCACGCTGCCCGCCGAAGAATGCCTTGTGCTGAGCTGCGTCCAGGAAGAGGGCGGCGATCTGGCCGAGGCGCTGCGCGACTTGGCCCGAGCAGTCCGATTGGGCGGCGATGCTTGGGTAGCCGTGGTGTCGGCGGGGGCGGCAGGCGTGGCGGCAGCGGTCGTGGCGCTCGCCTTGTTGTGCGCGATCCCGTTTTTCAGCGTGCCGCGCTTGCAGCAGGTTTTCCAGATGGTGCCTGCCGAAGACTACGGGCGTTTGACGCGCGGATTGTTTGCCTTGGCCCAGGTGTTGCGGCAATGGCTGCTGTTGTGGCTGGTGCTTGGCGTGGGCATGGTCCTGCTGAGCTTATGGTCGCTGCCGAACGTCACAGGCGCATGGCGCTCCGGACTCGACCGCTGGCTGCTGTGGCGGCTCTACCGCGATTTTCAGGCGATCCGCTTTCTTTGCCTGCTGTCGGTGCTGGTCCGGCAGCACGGCGCGGCCGATACCCGCTTGCGCCACGCGTTGGCGGTCCAGACGCGGGACGCGCGGCCGTGGATGCATGCGCATCTTCAATCCATGTTGAGCCGTCTGGACGGCGGCGCCAGGGGGGCCGAGATATTCAGCACGGGGCTGCTGGACGAGCAAACGTGGTGGTACCTGGCCGACATGACCGATGCACTTGGGCTGGAGGCCGGACTGGCGCAGGTCCGCCATCGCGTCGAAGCGCGCCTGCTGTCCAGGGTCCGGCGGCAGGCGGCCGCGTTGCGCTGGGTGCTGCTGATCGCGTCGTTGGCGACCGTGCTTGGCGTCACGCTCTGGCACTACGCCGTCATGGATGAGTTGCGCCGGGCCCTCACCAACTTTTACGCAAGCCAATAGCGTTGTCACGCGCATGCGTGCCCAGAGGCGCATGCGTGTCCTGTTCACGTAACGGAGGTAATGATGCACCAGGTCAATCAGGTCCATTCCGGCGCCGCGCGCCAGCGGGGGTTTTCCTTGATGGAGGTGTCCATCGTGACCGCCGTCGTCCTGCTGATAGCGATCGTAGGCATTCCTGCGATCGGGGCCTATGTCATCGAAAACAAGGTGCCCAAGGTCGGCGAAGAGCTTCAGCGCTTTGTCGCCAGCATGAAGATCAATGCCCAGGGCGGGGGCGTCACGCCCTATACCGGGCTGGATACCGGCGCCTTGGCCAATGCCATGCGCGACTCCAGCGTGCTGGCCGTCCAAGGCGCTGGGGCCTCGGCGCGCATCACGCATGGCTTGGGCGGTAGCGGATCGGGCCGCAGCGGGGTCGTCGAGGTCGCTGCCGCGGCGTGGGGCGGCGCAGGGCTGGGCTCCGCGTTCACCCTCACGCTCACCAACGTCAGCCATGCCGCCTGCCCGGCGCTGGCTTCCGTGATGCAGCGCGTCTCGGAAACCATATCGATCGGAGGCAGTGGCGGCGCCAAAATCGTGAAAGACACGCTAGCGACGCCCGCGGTGCCGTACCGCGCCGCGCAAGCCCAGGCCCTATGCGGCCAGGGTGAGGTCAACACTTTCGTGTTTACCGCTCGATGAGGCGCCGCTGCCTGCCCCACTGCGCTGCGGCCCGCTCCGGGCGCCAGGGCGGCTTTTCATTGGCGGGTTTGGCGCTGGCCTTGGCGTTGAGCTCCCTGGTCGCCCTTTGGGCTTCCAATCAGCTTGTCCAACGGATCGAGGATGCGGCGGCGCGCTCGGCGGGCGTGTGGATGGCGCAGGTCCGGCTGGCGGCCGCCGGCATGCTTGCACGTCATTTTGACGCCTGGGCCAACGGCGCGGCACCCCTGGACGATGCGGGCGCCGCGCTGTTCGCGGATCCGCTATCGCCCACGGTGGCGGAATTGCGCAGCCTGGCGCACCTGCCGGGCGACTTCCCTGAAACGTCGGCCCTGGGTTTCGGCGCGCAGGTCCGGGTGCTGCGGGGAGGGGACTGCCCCGGCGAGCGGTGCCGGATCGATGCCCTGGTCTACAGCGCCACCCCGGTGTTGAAACGGGGGGCGCGGTCGCCTGACCTGGTGGGCCTGGCGTCCGTCATCGAGGCTGCGGGGGGCTATGGCGGGGCCGTCTGGCCCGAAACGCCAGGGCAGGCCCGGGGCGCCGCCTTCAACTTCGGCAATCCGCTGATGCCTGGCGCGCCAGCCTACGCGCCCGGCACGGTGGCGCTTTGGGCGGGGGCGGGGCCCGAACTCGGGGCGGATCCCGTCCCGGCCTTTCCTGATCTGGAGCCATTTGTCCGCATTGGCGATGCGCGCGATCCCGTGCTTGCCGGGTCGTTGACCGTTGCGGCCTCCGTGGCGGCGGGCGCCTACCTGCGCGTGGGCGCGCGCGGCCAGCCAGGGCATGCGTGCGGCCTGGCCAACGGCACCATGGCCAGCACGGACGCCGGCGAGCTGCTGGCGTGCCAATCCGGCGTGTGGCAACCCGCCAGCAGCGGATTCGGCGGCGCATTCAGTACCAACAACCGGTTCGGATGCCGGCATTACACGGGCCAATCGACGGCGAATCCGCGGACGGGGAATTGTTCGTGTCCCGCGGCCTACCAGCCCGTTATCGTGTCGGCGGGCGGGAAATGGACCGAAACCGAGGGCTGGACAACCGGCTATGTCTGCGTCCGCTAGCCTTGCCGCCCGCCCGTTCCGCGCTTTTCCGCCAACCCTCTATAATCAAAGATTCGCCTAAATCCTGCGTCATCCACGATGAAATCCTCTGAGATTCGCCGCCAGTTCCTGCAATTCTTCCAGTCGAAGGGGCACACCATTGTTCCTTCGTCGTCGCTCGTCCCCGGCAACGACCCGACCCTGCTCTTCACCAATTCGGGCATGGTCCAGTTCAAGGACGTCTTCACCGGCAAGGAATCGCGGTCGTACACGCGCGCCACGTCCTCGCAGCGCAGCGTGCGCGCCGGCGGCAAGCACAACGACCTGGAGAACGTGGGCTACACCGCCCGCCACCATACGTTCTTCGAAATGCTGGGCAACTTCAGCTTCGGCGACTACTTCAAGCGTGACGCCATCCAGTACGCCTGGGAACTGCTGACGCAGGTCTACAAGCTGCCGGCCGAAAAGCTCTGGGTCACCGTGTACCAGGAAGACGACGAGGCCTATGACATCTGGGCCAAGGAAGTCGGCGTGCCGACCGAGCGCATCATCCGCATCGGCGACAACAAGGGCGCGCGCTACGCCTCCGACAACTTCTGGCAGATGGCCGACACCGGCCCGTGCGGTCCGTGCTCGGAAATCTTCTTCGACCACGGCCCGGAGATCTGGGGCGGCCCCCCGGGATCGCCCGAGGAAGACGGCGACCGCTACATCGAGATCTGGAACCTGGTGTTCATGCAATTCGAGCGCGACGCCGCCGGCAACATGCCGCGCCTGCCGCGCCCCTGTGTCGATACCGGCATGGGCCTGGAGCGTATTGCCGCCGTCCTGCAGGGCGTGCACTCCAACTACGAAATCGACCTTTTCCAGAAACTGATCCACGCCGCCGCTCGCGAAACCGGCATCAAAGACCTGGAAAACAATTCGCTCAAGGTCATCGCGGACCACATCCGCGCCTGCTCGTTCCTGATCGTGGACGGCGTGATTCCCAGCAACGAGGGCCGCGGCTACGTGCTGCGCCGCATCGTGCGCCGCGCGCTGCGCCACGGCTACAAGCTGGGCCAGACCAAGCCGTTCTTCCACCGTCTGGTGCCGGATCTGGTCGCCGAAATGGGCGAAGCCTATCCGGAACTGGCCGCCATGGCCGACCGCGTGGCCCAGGTGCTCAAGCAGGAAGAAGAGCGTTTCGGCGAAACGCTGGAACACGGCATGCGCATCCTGGACACGGCGCTTGCCAACGTGGCCAAGGGTGGCGTGCTGGACGGCAACACGCTGTTCACGCTCTACGACACCTACGGTTTCCCGGTAGACCTGACCGCCGACATCTGCCGCGAACGCGAAGTCGAGATCGACATGGCCGGCTTCGAGGTCGCCATGGAACGCCAGCGCGACCAGGCTCGCGCCGCCGGCAAGTTCAAGATGGCCGAAGGCCTCAGCTACGAAGGCGCCGAAACGCGCTTCGAAGGCTACGAAAAGCTGGAGCTGGACAACGTCAAGGTCACCGCCTTGTACGTGGACGGCACGCAGGTGCAGGAAGTGAAGGCTGGCCAAGGCGCCGTGGTCGTGCTGGACGCCACTCCGTTCTATGCGGAGTCGGGCGGCCAGGTCGGCGACACCGGCCTGCTGGAAGCGGACGGCGTGCGCTTCGTCGTCGCCGACACCCTGAAGATCCAGGCCGGTGTTTTCGGCCACCATGGCGTGCTGGAATCCGGTTCGCTGTCGGTGGGTGACACCCTGCTGGCTCGTGTTGACGCGGTCCGCCGCGCTCGTACGGTCCGCAACCACTCGGCCACCCACCTGATGCACAAGGCCTTGCGCCAGGTGCTGGGCGCGCACGTGCAACAGCGTGGCTCGCTGGTGGACGCCGACAAGACCCGCTTCGACTTCGCGCAGGACGCGCCCATGACCGCCGAGCAGATCGCGCGCGTCGAGGCCATCGTCAATGCCGAAGTGCTGGCCAACCAGCCCACCGTGGCCCAGGTCATGGCCTACGACGATGCGGTCAAGGGCGGCGCCATGGCGCTGTTCGGCGAAAAGTACGGCGATACGGTGCGGGTGCTGGATATCGGCTTCTCGCGCGAACTCTGCGGCGGCACGCACGTCAGCCGCACGGGCGATATCGGCCTGTTCAAGATCGTTTCCGAAGGCGGCGTGGCCGCGGGTGTGCGCCGTATCGAGGCCATCACCGGCGACAACGCGCTGGCCTGGGTGCAGAACCAGAACGCCTTGCTGACCCAGATCGCGGGCATGCTGCGCAGCACGCCGGCCGATGTGCCGGCCCGCATCGCGCAGGTGCAGGATCAGGTCAAGGCGCTGGAAAAAGACCTGGAGCAATCGCGCAACAAGCTGGCCGCCAGCGCAGGCAACGACCTCGCCACCAGCGCCGCGGTGGACGTCAAGGGCATCAAGGTCCTGGCCGCCAGTATCGGCGACGTGGACCCGAAGGCCTTGCGCGGCATGGTCGACAACCTGAAAGACCGCCTGAAGCCGGCCGTCGTGCTGCTTGCCACCGGCTCTGCCGACGGCAAGATCAGCGTGGTGGGTGGCGTCACGGCTGACCTGACGGACCGCATCAAGGCCGGCGACCTGGTGGGCTTCGTGGCCAGCCAGGTGGGCGGCAAGGGCGGCGGCCGCCCCGACATGGCCATGGGCGGCGGCACCGACCTCGCAGCCTTGCCCGCGGCGATTGCCGGGGTGCAGAAGTGGGTGGACGAGCGTCTCTGATGGGCGGCGCGGATACCGGCCTCGATGCGTGCGCGCAAGCGCCTGCTTTCGAACAGGAAGTGGATGCCAGCGGCCTGACTTGCCCGTTGCCCATCCTGCGCGCCAAGAAGGCCTTGGCGCAGATGGCCAGCGGCGAGGTCTTGCGCGTCATTACGACGGACCGCAACGCCATCCGCGACTTCCAGGCTTTTGCTCGGCAAACCGGCAACGCGCTGGTCTTGCAGCAAGAGGATGACGGCCGCGGCGTGCATTACCTGCGCCGGCGCTGAGCTTTCCTGCGGGGCGCGGCTTGATGCCGTCCGCCCCTGCGCCAACGAAAAGGCCCGCTTCCCGCGGGCCTTTTTTCGTGTGCGTCGGCGTGCTTACTTGTGGATGGCCGCCGCGACGGCCTGGGTGATGGTGAAGTCCACCAGGTCGCCTTCCTTGAGCTGCTGCAGACGCGCTTGCAGGGCGGGGTCCTTTACCTGGATCGTGCGCATGCCGCCCTGCGGGCCTTTCAGCGTGACCAGGTTGGCGCTTTTGTTGATGTGCCAGATCTCGGCGGTGATCGTCGTCTGGCGGCCCATTGCGCCGCCCGGCTTGGCGCCCTTGGCGCTGCGGTTGGCCGCGGTCTCGGTCACCACTTCAGGGGCGCCCGAACCGGCGGGACGCACATCGACCGCGACGGACTCGTAATAGTCCAGTGTCAGCGTGTCGCCCGGTTTGATCTGTTGGAAATTGCGGACTTCCGGGCCCGCCAGCACGTCCACGGTATTACCGTTGGCGCCTTGCAGCGTGATGGTGCGGGTGGCAGGGTCGACAGCCGTGACCTTGCCCGAAGCGGTGGTCAATGCCGCGCCGACGACACGGGCGGAGGCCGCAAGCGGCATCGCCAGCGTGCCCAGCAATAGGCCGGTCAGAGCAAGGCGCGCGACGGGGGCGAAGACGGATTTCTGGTTCTTCATGGTGTGGCACCTCTCCAATAGAGGAAGTGTTGGGAAAAAACACGGAAAAAACGCGGGGAAAGCCGGGGCAGGAAAAAAGGGGATGGTCCGCCCTCAGGACGAGGGCTTGAAAGCAGCAGAAGGGCGGCGCCATAGTGGCGTAGCCGGGGGGAGCAAATCGTCAGGTCTTGCGCAGGTCGACATAAAACCGATCTCTCCAATCGGGTTATTCTTCACACGCACTCAGGTTCAACCGCACAAATGCAGACGCGAAGCGCGGCTGGGGGCTACACTTTCACCTGCGGCGGGCTCCGGCCCGTATTTGTAGAATACCCGGATGTGGTGTTTTAGGATACAAATTGCGCCGCCACGACTGATTCAGCACCTGCATTTGCCAGCCGGCTTGTTTAAGTGCTAGAATTTCCCGTTTTTCACAACTAATTCAAGGGATTACCTATGGTGGTGATTCGCCTGGCCCGCGGTGGGTCCAAGAAGCGTCCGTTTTACAACCTGGTGGCCACCGATTCGCGTAACCGTCGCGACGGCCGCTTCATCGAGCGCGTGGGTTTCTACAACCCCGTAGCTAGCGAAGGCACGGAAAACCTGCGCATTGCGCTGGATCGCGTGCAGTACTGGACCGGCACTGGCGCGCAACTGTCGCCCGCTGTCGAGCGTCTGGTCAAGGACTACTCGGCCAAGGTTTCCGCCGCAGCTTAATTGCCTGCGTCGTACAGCCAGCCGTTAGTTCAGCTGTAAAGCTACCATTCTTAGCTGTTTCATCATTACGAAGAGCGCGATACATGTCTGATGCCGCAACCTCTAACGCGGCGCCTACGGATTTGATCGAGCTGGGCCGCATCAGTGCAGCCTACGGTGTGAAAGGCTGGGTTAAGGTGCAGCCACATTCGGCCAATGCCGAAGTGCTGCTCTCAGCGTCTCAATGGTGGTTGACTCGCCCTGTGCCTGAATTGGCGCGGGGCGCTGTCGCGTCTGCGCCTGTCGCAATCAAGGTTCTGCAAGTCCGTTCGCAGGGCGCCACCGTGGTGGCCCAGCTGGCAGGCATTGCGGATCGCGATCAGGCGGAAGCCTTGCGCGGATACGCCGTGCAAGCGCCGCGCGGTTCTTTTCCCGCGCCCAAGGAAGACGAATACTACTGGGTCGACCTCATCGGATGTTCGCTGTATACCAGCGCCGCCGGTGAACCCGCGCTGATTGGCGTGGTGGACGAAGTCCTTGATAACGGCGCTCACGCCGTTTTGAAGGTCTTGTGCCAGAAGGTGGGGGCCGAAGGGCCCGAGCCTATCCTGAACGCCAAAGGCCGACCCGCCGAAATGCTTGTTCCGTTCGTACGCGCGCACATACACGCCGTCGATTTGGCTGCTCGCCGCATAGACAGCGACTGGCCGGCGGATCTTTGATGCGATTTGACGTCATTACGCTCTTTCCCGAAATGTTCGGGGTGGTGCGCGATCTGGGTGTCACCGGCCGGGCGCATGCCCAGGGCCGGTGGTCCTTGCACGCCTGGAATCCCCGTGATTTCACGCAGGACGTCCATCGCACCGTGGACGACCGCCCTTATGGCGGCGGCCCCGGAATGGTAATGATGGCGGCGCCTTTGGAAGCCGCTGTCAATGCCGCCCAGCAAGCGCGTGCCGCGCAAGGCCTGGGCCCTGCGCCCGTGGCGCTGTTGGCGCCTGTGGGCCGGCGCTACGATCAAGCGGGCGCCGAAACATTGGCCGCAAGCGACGGGATCATCCTGATTTGCGGCCGCTACGAAGGCGTGGACCAGCGTTTCATTGAACGCTGCGTCACGCATGAGATCTCGCTGGGCGACTTCGTGCTGTCCGGCGGAGAGATCGCCGCCCTGGCGGTGATCGACGCCGCCGTGCGCCTCTTGCCCGGCGTGCTGAACGATGGCGATTCCGCCTTGCAGGATTCGTTCAATGACACCTTGTCCGGCTTGCTGGACAGCCCGCATTACACGCGGCCCGAAGTCTATGAGGGCGAATCCGTGCCCGCGCCGCTGCTAAGCGGCCATCACGCCAACATCGCCCGCTGGCGGCGCGAGCGCTCGCTCGCGCTGACGGCCGCCCGGCGTCCGGAGCTGATCGAATCTGCCCGCGCCAAAGGCTGGCTGAACAAGGCCGACGAACGCTACCTGGCCGAATTGGCCGGCACGTACGACCCCGCTGCCGACGCGCCCAAACGCCGGCGCAAACCGTCGGCCAAGCCGCCCCAGCCGCCCAAGACGCCTGAGGCGTCCTGAGTAGCGGTCTCCCTGCCTGATCCGGTCCGCAACCGCTAGGGATGTTCCTAGGTTGTGGCCGTTTCGGCTGCTCCTTAGTATTGAAAATTACATGCAAATGAAATTTTCATATGACTCGATCCTCTACTGGCCGTTCCAGCCCTGAGCGCCGCGCTGCCTTGCCGCCACCGGCAAGCGCGCTGGCGGGCAGGCCGGAATCCGCCGTGGACCTGTGGCTGGGTCAGCAACTGCGCCAGCTGCGCAAGCAGCAAGGGCGTTCGCTGGCAGAAGTCGCCCGCGCTTGCGGCATGTCGCTGGGCTTGTTGAGCCAGATCGAACGCGGCTTGAGTTCTGCGTCGGTAAAGGTCCTGCACGTATTGGCCCGCGAATTCAACGTGTCCGTGAATTCGCTGTTGCGCAACGCCGAGCACACGCAAAGCGAGGACGGCGGCCGAGTCGCCCGCGCGGGCACCCACCGCTATATCGATCTAAGCGAAAAAGGCATCAGCAAAGAGATGTACACGCCGCCGGCGTGCCGCAGCATGGACCTGTGCCGCGCCACCATCGAGCCCGGCGGCTCGACCGGTCAGGAGCTCTTCGTGACGGGGCAGGGCGAGCAGATCGGCGTGGTGCTCAAGGGCTCGCTGGAGTTGTGGGTGGGCGACCGAGTCATGCTCCTCAATGAGGGCGACAGTTTTTGCTATGCCAGCAGCACGCCGCGTCGCTGGCGCAATCCCGGGTCGCAGACGACCGAGGTCATCTGGGCCATCTCCAACATCACTCAACCTGCGGGGGACGACACGCAACAGGCGCCCTAAGCGCATTGCTTCCATCACGGCGCAATGACTCAGGGGATCGCCGCGCCACCGGGCGCGCCGCGCGCTGTCCGGCCTTCTTTGCCACGATGAGGATATGTCATGAAATTCAAGACTCTGGTTGTCTCGGTATTCGCAGCATTGTCCATGGCCGCGGGCGCGCACGCCCAGACGGTGTTGAAAGTGGGGTCCACACCCACCGGCAGTCCCTTCACCTTTCTCGACACCAAGACCAACAGTATCGAAGGGGTGATGGTCGACATCGTGAAGGCGGTCGGCAAAGAGGCGGGATTCGAAGTGCAGATCGAGCCCATGGCGTTCTCGGCGCTGATCGGCTCGCTGACCTCCAAGCGCATCGACATCGTGTCGGCGGCCATGTTCATCACGCCGCAGCGGCAGCAGGTCGTCAGCTTTTCGGACCCCGTATACCGCTATGGCGAAGGGCTGATGGTGCTGAAGACCGACAGCAAGGAATACAAGTCCTTCGCCGACATGAAGGGCATGACGGTCGGCGTGCAGGTCGGCACCGCGTTTGTCGAGCCGATCCAGAAAAGCGGCATGTTCAAGGAAGTGAAGCTCTATGACAATCCGCCCGACATGATGCGCGACGCCAACGCCGGCCGCATCCAGGGCGGTTTCATGGACTTCCCCATCGCGGCCTACATCCTCACGCAGGGCAACTACCCCAACTTGAAGATGGCGTCGTCCTATCAGCCGACCATCATGGGCAGCCTGGGTCTCGCGACGCGCAAGGAAGATTCGGCCTTGCTCGATCGCATCAACAAGGCGCTGGTCAAGCTCAAGGCAGACGGCGCGATCGACGCCATCCTGAAAAAGTGGGGCTTGTCCGGCGCCTGATGCCGGCCTGATCTCAAGCAACCAAGCGTTATTGCATCGGCCCGGCCGGCGCGCTTTCCGCGTGCTGGCAGGCCGGGCGCATCCCGCGTGCCAGCGGGCTGTCTTGTCGGGATGGGTGGAGTCATGACGGAATTCTTCAAGGATTCGGCGGAGTACCTGCCGATATTGCTGCAAGGGGCGAAGCTGACGATCCTGGTGACGCTGGGTTCGCTCGCGTTGTCGACAGTGCTGGGGCTGGTGTGGGCGCTGATGCGGGTCTCCGGGAATACGTTCCTGTCCAAGCTCAGCGGCGGGATCATCAACTTGCTGCGCGGCATCCCGATCATCGTGCTGCTGTTCTACATCTACTTCGTGATGCCCGACATGGGGGTGTCGCTGACGGCGGTGCAGGCCGCCATCATCGGCCTGGGCGTGGCGTACTCCGCCTATCAGGCCGAGAACTTCCGCGCCGGCATCCAGGCGATCGACCGCGGCCAGATCGAAGCCGCCATGGCGATGGGCATGAGCTGGAGCATGACGATGCGGCGCGTGGTGCTGCCGCAAGCCGTGAAGATCGTGCTGCCGCCTTACGGCAACATCATGATCATGATGCTCAAGGATTCGTCGCAGGCGTCCACGATCACGGTGGCCGAACTGGCCTTGCAAGGCAAGCTGATCGCCGTGTCGACCTTCAAGAACGCCACCGTGTTCTCGCTGGTCGCGCTGATGTACCTGGTGATGTGCGTGCCGCTGATTCTGTTGGTCAGGCATCTGGAAAAAAGGAGCGCCACGAAATGATCGAGCTCAAAGGGGTCCGCAAAAGCTTCGGTCCGCTTGAGGTGCTCAAGGGCATCGACGCCGAAGTCACCAAGGGCGAAGTCGTGTGCGTGATCGGCCCGTCGGGTTCCGGCAAATCCACCATCCTGCGTTGCATCAACGGGCTGGAGCGCTACAACGCCGGGCGCATTACGGTCGATGGCGAGCTGGTCGACGCCGACGCCCCGTCCATCGTGTCCATCCGGACTCAGGTGGCGATGGTGTTCCAGCGCTTCAACCTGTTCCCGCA
Source organism: Achromobacter sp. (assembly GCF_057314935.1). NCBI lineage: Bacteria > Pseudomonadati > Pseudomonadota > Betaproteobacteria > Burkholderiales > Alcaligenaceae > Achromobacter > Achromobacter sp. The sequence goes on along the minus strand of NZ_DBHKZA010000020.1, from coordinate 1,763 downwards.
CCGCACCGCGCTGGAAAACGTGATCGAGGGGCCGATCTTCGTGAAGAAGGAGCCCCGTGCGCAGGTGCTGGAACGCGGCCGCGAACTGTTGGCCAGCGTGGGCCTGGCTGACAAGGCGGACGCGCATCCGAACCAGTTGTCGGGCGGGCAGCAGCAACGCGTGGCGATTGCGCGCGCGCTGGCGATGCAGCCCAAGGCCATCCTGTTCGACGAGCCGACGTCCGCGCTCGATCCCGAACTGGTGGGCGACGTGCTGGGCGTGATGCGCAAGCTTGCCGAGGCCGGCATGACCATGGTCGTGGTGACGCATGAAATGAGCTTCGCGCGCGAGGTCGCTGACCGCGTCATGTTCTTCGACGGCGGCGTCATGGTCGAGCAGGGCGCCGCCCGAGAGCTTCTGAACCATCCGCAGCACCCCCGTACGCAGGATTTCCTGCGCCGTGTGCTGCATCCCATGTAGGAAGGAATCATCATGCAGCAAGTGCCGTTTCCTCTTTCCCCGTCTTTGTGGGCAGCGACCGCGGCGGCGCCTCCGCCTACCCAGCCGCTTGCCGCCTCCTTGCAGGCCGATGTGCTGGTCATCGGCGGCGGCTACGCCGGCCTGAGCACGGCGCTGCATCTGGCCGAGCGCGGCGTCAATGCCGTGGTGCTGGAAGCGCGCGAGATCGGTTTCGGCGGGTCGGGCCGCAATGGCGGCCAGGTGATTCCGGGACTGAAATACGATCCGGACGCCCTGATATCGATGTTCGGCCAGGAGCGGGGCGAACGGCTGCTGCGGTTCGCGGGCTCGACCGCGGACGCCGTGTTCAACCTGATCGACCGCCACGCCATGGATGTGCCGCACGTCCGCAAAGGCTGGATCCAGGGCGCCCACAATGCCGACGCGCTGCGTATTGCGCACGACCGCGCGGCGCAATGGGCGCGCCATGGCGTGGACGCGCAACCCCTGGATCGCGCGCAGGTGGGCCGCCTGTTGGGCACGGACCGCTATCTGGGCGGATGGGTCGATCACCGCGCTGGCGCAGTACAGCCGCTGAGCTATGCGCGCGGGCTGGCGCGCGCCGCGCTGAATGCCGGCGCCACGATCCATACGGATACGCCCGTCACCGGCCTGACCCGTAACGGTGGCAAGTGGGTGGCGACGACCGCCGGTGGCGCGACGGTCAGCGCCGACCGGGTGGTGATGTGCACCAATGCCTATGGCGGCGACCTGTTGCCCGGCTTGAAGACGTCCATCATCGATGCCAATACCTTCCAGGTGGCCACAGCGCCATTGTCCGAGACGGTGCGCGCGGGCATCCTTCCTGAAGGGCACGTCAGCTCCGACACCCGCAACCTGCTGCTGTATTTCCGGCTGGACCACCAGGGCCGGCTGCTGATGGGCGGCCGCGGGCCGTTCCGCGAACCCAAGGGGCAGGCAGACTGGGCGCACCTGGAACGGGTGATGCTGAAGCTGTTCCCGCAGGTGGCGGGCATCCCGTTCGAGTACCGCTGGTGCGGGCGCGTCGCTGTCACCCGCGACTACCTCCCGCATCTGCACGAGCCGCAACCGGGCCTGCTGGTGGACATCGGCTGCCAGGGCCGTGGGGTAGGGCTGCAGACCAGCATGGGCCGCGCCATGGCCCAGTACGTGGCGACGGGCGACGCGGGTGCGCTGCCTTTGCCCTTGTCGCCGGTCGTGCCGTTTCCGATGTACGGCCTGCGGCGGCTTTACGTCAATGCCGTGGTGACCTGGTACCGCATGACCGACGGCGGGGTGTGAC